>DASXHQ010000026.1:0-60446 GCA_036488415.1 Rhizomicrobium sp. | reverse complement strand
CTTCCTGAAACAGCACGCCCCAATGCAGTTGCAGGCCACGCATCTCCTCCGGCGCCATGCCGACGGTTTCCTGCCCAAACACCTTGATGCTGCCCGCCAACGGATGGTTGAGGCCGACGATGGAGCGCAGCAAAACCGATTTTCCCGTACCCGATCCGCCGACCACGCCCAGCACCTCGCCGCGCTTCACGTCCAGATCGATATGATCGTGGATGATCGTGCCGCCGAAGCCGTTGACGAGGCCACGCACACGGATGACGACGTCGTCCTTCTTGCCGGCTTTCATGGCCGCGACCCGATCGGCCTTGATTCCCGCCGCGCTCATATGCCCAGCACCGAAAAGAGGATGGAGAAGCCCGCGTCGGCCGCGATGATAAGGAAAATGGATTCCACCACCGAGCGCGTGGTGAGCTTGCCGACGGACGCCGCGTTGCGCTCCACCCGCATGCCTTCGAAGCAGCCAACCAGCGCGATCATGAAGGCGAACACTGGTGCCTTGATAAGGCCGACCATCAGCGTCTTCACGTTGATGGCGCCCCCCAACTCGCGCATGAACGCGGGAATCGTGATGCCCAGATCGAAATAGGTCATCACCATGCCGCCGATCACGCCGACGACATCGGCATAAAATGTCAGAAGCGGCAACGCGATCACGAGGCCCAGCACCCGCGGCAGCACCAATGTCTCGGCGATGTTGAGGCCGATGGTCTGCATCGCATCCAGCTCTTCGTTCACCTGCATGGTGCCGATCTGCGCGGTGAACGCGGAGCCGGAACGGCCCGCGATGATGATGGCGGTGACGAGGCCGCCCAGCTCGCGCAGGAATCCGATGCCGAGAAAATCGATGGTGTAGATCTGCGCGCCGAAACGCTTGAGCTGGTCGGCGCCTTGATAAGCGAGCACCACGCCCAAAAGAAACGCGAGCAGACCGACGATGGGAAGAGCCGTCAGACCGGTTTCCTCGATCTGGGTGATGAAGGCAGGCCACGGCAATTCGCGGCGCGGCGCCACCGCTGCTTCCACCGTTTCCACGGCGATCCGGCCCAAAAATCCGAGGAGGTCATAGCCTTGTCGGAGCGCGTGAACGGTGCCTTCGCCGGTGCGTTCGAGCAGTCCGCGAAAGCCGGTGTGCGGCGGATGGGTGACGGGCGGTGCGGTGTGGCCGCTCTCCATTGTATGGAGGAGGGGCTGGTATTTTTCGGGAACGGTGAGCTGCGCTTTGGCGCCGAGCTTGTCCGCCTGACGCTTGGTGCGCAGCAGGAGCCACGCGCCGCCGCTGTCGAGCGAGGTGATGCCACTGCCGTCGATCTCCAGTTCGCGCGCGCCCTTGAGATCGAGCGCATCCAGCTCTTCGTCCAGCTTGGTGAGTTCGCTGACCGTCCAGTCGCCGACGCAGACAAGCCGCGCCTTGCCCTGCCGGATCTCCAGCTTGGCGCTGGCCGGATTGTCCACCGGCAAGGTGACCTGAAAATTCCTCACCATGTCGGATTAGAACCCATCCCGCCGGACCCCCGCGTCCATCAATGCGCAGATTGGCTTTTTGGCGCTTAATTCACAATGCGGGCGAGGACTTCTTTATATTTGGCCTCGATTTGGGACCGGTTCCGGTGACGCCCGCCATGCACGACCCGAATGCCGCCACGCCAGACGCAGCCCACCGGGTTGCCTCCTGCGAATATCCAGCTGTCGAGAATCGAATCGCCCTTACGCCCCACCAGAACCGGATCGGCAGCGTTCAGGCTGACCAGATCGGCCGGCGCGCCTTCCTTCAGGCCGAAGCTGGAAACGCCCAGAGCCTGAAACCCGCCGTTTAGTGCGCCATCGAACAGGCTGCGCCCGGTGGACCGGCCCGCTTCCGGCGAGAGCACGTTGCGCGCGCGCAGTGAAAGGCGTTGGGCGTACTCCATCATGCGCAGTTCCTGAGTCGCGCCGATGAGGACATTCGAATCGGTGCCGATGCCGAATCGGCCTTGTGCGGCGAGATAGTCCGGCATCGGGAATAGGCCGTCACCGAGATTGGCTTCGGTGATGGGGCACAGGCCAGCGACAGCGTTGCTCTTGGCAAGGCGCTGGGTTTCGTCGCGTGACATATGCGTGGCATGGACGAGGCACCATTTCTCGTTCACGCCTGCATGATCGAGCAGCCATTCAACGGGCCGCGCGCCGGACCACGCGATGCAATCGTCGACTTCCTTCGTTTGCTCCGCGGCGTGGATGTGAACAGGGCCGCCTTGCGCCAGTGGGATGATCTCTTTCAATTCCTCCGGCGTCGCCGCGCGCAGCGAATGGGGCGCGATACCGATATTGGCGCCCCGCAGCGGCGCAATCGCTTCGCGGCTCGCCTCCAGCAGCTTCGCGAAGCTGGAGGGATCGTTGATGAAGCGGCGCTGACCGGGCGCGGGTGGCTTGCCGCCGAAATTGCTATGCGCATAGAAGACCGGCAACAGCGTCAGCGCGATTCCCGTTTCTGCGCTCGCCGCGGCGATGCGCGTCGCGAGTTCGCCGATGTTCGCGTAAGGCGCGCCGTTCGCGTCGTGATGCACATAGTGAAATTCGCCGACGCGGGTGAAACCGGTTTCCAGCATTTCGATGTAAGCGAGTTCGGCGATGGCCTGCACGTCTTCCGGCGTCAGGCGATCGAGGAAGCGGTACATGATCTCGCGCCACGTCCAGAAGCTGTCATTCGCCGGGCCGCGGACTTCGGCGAGCCCGGCCATGCCGCGCTGGAAAGCGTGGCTGTGGACATTGGCGAGGCCTGGAACGGCAAACCCGTGGCGCTCGTCGTCGTCCGCTTCCGCGACGCCGGTCTCGACCCGACGAATTGCATGTTCGTCGAAGGTGATGCGGACCTTCTCAGCCCATCCGTCCGGCAAAAGGGCGGACTGAAACCACAGCGACTCCATTTGGGCGGCCTTTCGGTAGCAGCGCCGTCTTAGCGGACCCAGGAGACAAAGTGGAGCCGCCGGGGCAACATGCGCCGATGGAATGCGAAAAACTCTGGCACAACGCACGGCTGGCAACCTTGATCGGACCGGGCCTCGGCCTGGTCGAGCGTGGTGTGGTGGCGGCGAAGGACGGACGCATCGTTTATGCGGGCGCCGAAGCGGACGCACCGCGATTCGAAGCTGCGGAGCGCATCGATTGCGAAACCCGATGGATCACGCCGGGGCTCGTCGATTGCCACACGCACCTCGTCCATGCCGGCGACCGCGCGCGCGAATTCGAAATGCGGTTGGCGGGCGCTTCCTATGAAGAGATCGCCAAGGCCGGCGGCGGCATCGTCTCGACCGTGAAAGCGACGCGTGCGGCATTGCAAGAACAGCTCGTTGCGTCCGCCCTGCCCCGGCTCGATGCGCTGATCGCCGAAGGTGCCTGCACGGTCGAGATTAAATCCGGCTATGGGCTTTCGCTGGACGATGAGTTGAAGATGCTGCGCGCGGCGCGCGCTCTGGCGGACAAACGCAAGGTACGCATCGTGACTACCTTCCTCGGCGCGCATGCGCTGCCCCCGGAAGCGCACGGCGACAAGGACAAGTATATCGATCTTGTGTGCAATGAGATGATGCCCGCGGTAGCGCGCGAGAAACTGGCCGATGCGGTGGATGCCTTCTGCGAAGGCATCGCGTTCTCCGCCGAGCAGACGCGCCGCGTGTTCGAGGCGGCGAAGACGCGTGGCCTTCGCGTAAAATTGCACGCGGACCAGCTATCCAATCTTCACGGTGCGGCGCTGGCGGCGGAATTTGGCGCGCTCTCCGCCGATCATCTGGAACACACCGACGAAGCCGGTATCGCTGTGATGGCAAAAGCCGGGACGGTCGCGGTGCTGCTGCCCGGCGCGTTCTATTTCCTGCGCGAGACCAAGCAACCGCCGCTCGATCTGATCCGCCAGCATCGCGTTCCGATTGCAATTGCGACCGATAACAATCCCGGTACCTCGCCGCTCACGTCGCTGCTGCTCGCGATGAACATGGCGGCGACGTGTTTCCGCATGACGGTCGAGGAATGCATCGCCGCGGTAACACGCGAAGGCGCGCGCGCTCTGGGGCTTTTGAATCAAATCGGAACGCTGGAGGCCGGAAAACATTGCGACCTTGCAATATGGGACGTCGAGAACATTGCAGAACTTGTTTACCGGATGGGGTATAATCCGCTGCACGTGCGCGTGTGGAATGGACGATGACGAACGAGCATCCCTGGCTGACGGTGCATCGCGGCGAAGCGCCGCTGATCGTTTCCATTCCGCATGCTGGAACGGAGATTCCGCCGGAAATCGAAAGCGAACTCGTCTCGCCCTGGCTGGCGCGCAAGGATGCCGACTGGTGGGTAGACAAGCTTTATGACTTCACCCCCGCGCTGGACGCAACCATCGTTCGCACTGCGATCTCGCGCAGCGTGATCGATGTCAATCGCGATCCCTCCGGAAAATCGCTTTATCCCGGACAGGCGACGACGGAGCTGTGCCCGTCCACCACCTTCGATGGCGAGCCGCTCTACAAAAAGAAATCGCAACCGCCGGACACGACCCAGATCGTTGCGCGGCGGCTGCATTATTTCGATCCCTATCACACCGCCATCGCGGATGAGATCGCGCGGTTGCGTGGCATTCACGAGCGCGTGGTGCTGTTCGAGGCGCATTCGATCCGCAGCCGCGTGCCGCGCCTGTTCGACGGCGAATTGCCGAACTTCAACATCGGCACCAATTCCGGCGCCTCCTGCGCGAGCGAGCTGGCGCGGACGGTGGAAGCGGCGTGCGATGCATCGCGTTTCTCCTGGGTGTCGAACGGGCGCTTCAAGGGTGGCTGGACCACGCGGCATTACGGCGAGCCGCAGATGGGCGTGCACGCCATCCAGCTCGAACTGGCCTGCCGCGGCTATATGGACGACCCGGCCAAGATCAACGAGAAGAATTGGCCCGCGCCTTACGACGAAAATCGCGCGGCGGAATTGCGCAAAAGCCTCTACGCCATTCTGGATGGCTGCATCCGTTTCGCCGACACCGGCCACGCCTATGGCGTAACGCTGGCGCCTGTCGTGGCCCATTCGGCGTAATTGAGACCAAACCGGAAAATTTAATGTTTTCGTAGGCTGGGCGAATAGCGCGGCCGCGCGTTCGCATAACGGAGGTTGTGTGTGCGGGCGCGGATGCGCGCGGGTGGGAGCAGTTCCTCCAGAACAAACAAAGAGGAGTTCCCGATGAAAATTCGTATGGGCCTGTTGGCCGGCGCGGCCTGCTGTGCATTCGCCTTCGCCAGCCCAGCAAATGCGATGGGCATCAAGATCGGCGTCCTCACCTGCCATGTGGATGGCGGTTGGGGCTATGTGCTGGGATCGTCGAAGGACGTTCACTGCAATTATCATCCTGGCCATGGGCGCGACGACTATTATCGCGGCAGCATCTCCAAATTCGGCGTCGATATCGGATATACGCGCAGCGCCACCATCATCTGGGACGTCGTGGCGCCGACATCGGACCTGCGGCCGGGTGCGCTGGCCGGCGATTATGCGGGCGTGACGGCAAGCGCAACGGTGGCCATCGGGGTGGGCGCGCATGCCCTGCTCGGCGGCTTCGATCGCTCGATTGCATTGCAGCCAATCAGCGTCGAGGGCAATTCCGGCCTCGATATCGCGGCAGGCATTGGCGAGATGAGCCTGCGGCGCGATCCGTCGCGCTACGAGGTTGCCGGCTACGAAGAGACGCGCACCGTCGAAGAGCGCGTGCGCTGGAATCCGGATCGCGATTTCGTCACCTATTTCAACTTCAACTCCGCCGCTCTCACGCCGGCCGGACGCGGCGTGGTACGCAACGCCGCGCGCCGCGCCGAAAGGATGGACGCGCGCCGCATTCTTGTGACCGGCCATACCGATACGGTCGGCTCCGAGAGTTACAACGACTCGCTTTCGGAGGCGCGCGCCGACGCGGTGCGCAGCGAATTGATCCGTGATGGCGTGAACCAGAACGTGGTCTATACGGCGGGGCGCGGTTTCGACGACCCGCAGGTGCCGACCCCGCCGGATGTGCGCGAAGGCCGCAATCGCCGCGCGGTGATCGACATCCGTTCGGTCCGCGAGGATACCGCCGAACGCTGATGATTACCCACACCAACATGGCTCGCCTATGGCGGGCCATGTTGGCGCGGGTTCCTTGCCTATGACAAAGTGCGCCCGCATTTTCACGAGCGCACGTCATGACCCGGATCGACAATACCCGCCATATCAAGGCCGCGCATGGCACGGAGCTTTCCGCCAAAAGCTGGCTGACCGAAGCGCCGCTGCGCATGCTGATGAACAACCTCGATGCGGAAGTCGCGGAACGGCCGGAAGAGCTTGTCGTCTATGGCGGCATCGGCCGCGCCGCGCGCGACTGGGAATCGTATGACCGCATCGTCGCGGCGCTGAAACGATTGGAAGGCGATCAGTCGCTGCTGGTGCAATCGGGCAAGCCGGTCGGCATCTTCCGCACGCATCCGGATGCGCCGCGCGTTCTCATCGCGAACTCCAATCTCGTGCCGCATTGGGCGACGTGGGACAAATTTCATGAGCTCGATAAGAAGGGACTGATGATGTACGGCCAGATGACGGCTGGATCGTGGATCTATATCGGCAGCCAGGGCATCGTTCAGGGGACCTACGAGACTTTCGCCGAGATGGGCCGCAAGCATTTCGGCGGCGACCTTCGCGGCAAATGGATTCTCACCGCCGGTCTCGGCGGCATGGGCGGCGCGCAACCGCTTGCGGCGGTGATGGCGGGCGCCTGCATGCTGGCAATCGAATGCCAGCCCTCGCGCATCGAAATGCGGTTGAAAACGAAATATCTCGATCATCAGGCCAAGTCGCTGGATGAAGCGCTGGAGATGATCGCGCGCGCGACGAAAGAGAAGAAGGCCATCTCCGTCGGCCTGCTCGGCAATGCGGCGGAGATTTTGCCGGAGATGGTCAAGCGCGGCCTCAAGCCGGACGCAGTGACCGATCAGACCAGCGCGCACGATCCCATCAACGGCTATCTGCCCGCGGGTTGGACGCTGGATGAATGGCAGAAGAAACGCGAGAGCGATCCCAAGGCCGTGGAGCACGCCGCCAAAGAGAGCATGGTGAAGCACGTTCAGGCGATGCTGGATTTCCATCGCATGGGCATTCCGGTCGTCGATTACGGCAACAACATCCGCCAGATGGCGCTGGAAGAAGGCCTGAAAGACGCGTTCGATTTTCCGGGCTTCGTTCCGGCTTACATTCGCCCGTTGTTCTGCCGCGGTATCGGCCCGTTCCGCTGGGCCGCGCTCTCCGGCGATCCGGAGGATATCTACAAGACCGACCAGAAGATGAAAGAGCTGCTGCCGAACGACAAACATCTGCACAACTGGCTCGACATGGCGCGCGAGCGCATCAAGTTCCAGGGCCTGCCCGCACGCATCTGCTGGATCGGGTTGGGTGACCGCCATCGCGCGGGCCTCGCCTTCAACGAGATGGTAGCGAAGGGCGAATTGAAAGCGCCGGTGGTGATCGGGCGCGATCATCTGGATTCCGGTTCGGTGGCGTCGCCCAACCGCGAAACCGAAGCGATGATGGACGGATCGGATGCCGTATCCGATTGGCCGCTGCTCAACGCGCTCTTGAATTGCGCGAGCGGCGCGACCTGGGTGTCGATCCATCACGGCGGCGGCGTCGGCATCGGCTATTCGCAGCACGCCGGCATGGTGATCGTGGCCGACGGCACCGCGGAAGCGGCCAAGCGCCTGGAGCGCGTATTGTGGAACGATCCGGCCAGCGGCGTCATGCGCCACGCCGATGCGGGATACGACATCGCGATCGACAGCGCCCTGGAGCATGGACTTGATCTGCCGTCGCTTGCCTAACGCGGCAGCACATTCGTTCCCGTGAAGGGATTGAAGCCGCGCTGCGCCAGCGCCGCCCACGCCAGCGGGGCGAGGGCGGGGATGCGGAAATAGGCGCGGTGCTGCTTCAGGTCAGTCTGCAGGTCGAAGCCGGTTGAGGTTTTGGTGTCGGCGGCGAAATACCAGCCGTCCGGCGCGCGGTTCTTTTCGGCGGCAGCGGATAGTGTGGCGGCCTCTTTTGACCGGCCCATGAACTTCATCACCAGCGTGGCCTGTTCGGTGCCTTCGGTCCAGACGCCGTCGCGCGTTTCGCCGTAAGACAAACCGCCTCTAAGCGCCAGACGGCGTCTCACTGTGGCCAGCGCGGCATCGGCGTGCTCACGTGCGCCGGGGACGGCGAGCAACGGCCACAATTGCGCGTCCAATGCCAGGGCCGTGTTGCGCGCACGGCTGTCTTCCGCCATGCCGGCATCGAAGCAACCGCATTTGCCGTTCCACATCGCCGAAACAAAAAACGATGCGATGCTTGCGCGGTCATGCCAATGCTTGTCGTTTGTTGCGGTAGCAAGCTGTGCGAACGCCGCTGCGAGATCGGTGTTGTGCTCGGTGGATTTCCAGCGATTGATCGTGGGCTTGGGCTGGTCGCCGAAGGTGCCGCCCATGAAGCCTTGCGGCGGGCGCGGGTCGAACTGCGTGTCGATCCAATGCGCGATACGGATGGCGCCGCTGCGGTACTTGGCGTTGTTCAGCGACAACAGCGCCAGCATCGCCCACGCCATGTTGCCGCTGTCGCTGCCGACCTGATAGCCGTCTTCCACCCAGCGGTTCTGCTTCTTGTCCCACCAGCCCGCGAGCTTCACCGGATTGTCGGCGTGTCCCGCCGCATAGCCGTTGCGCAAACGGCCGTCGTGCCAATAGCGGTCATGATTCAGCGCCACCAGTATTGCATCGCCAATGCGCGCGGCATCTTTCGCATCGCCGCAACCGGCGAGCGCCACGGTGGCCACCGCGTTGTCGTAGAGAAACGCGGTGTTGTGCAGCGGGCCATCTTTCTCTTGCGGAAAGCTCGGCAAGAAGACGGCACCGGGCGGCGCTTGTTCGACCGCGTTGCGCAGCACGTCGCAGGCGGACGGCGCGGCCTGCGCTCCGCCGCATGTCGCGGCGAGAACAAGCAGGCCTGCCGCGATCCGCTTCATCCGCTAGGCCAGCGCCTGATCCAGATCGGCGATGAGGTCGTCGGCGTCTTCCACGCCGCAGGAAAGGCGTACCAGCGCATCGGAGATGCCGAGCACCTTGCGCTGATCCTCCGGAATGGAGGCATGCGTCATGATCGCCGGATGCTCGATCAGGCTTTCCACGCCGCCGAGCGATTCCGCCAGGGTGAAGAGCTTGGTGCGCTCGAGGAAACGGCGCGTGCCGGCAAGGTCGCGCTTCAGCACCACCGTCACGATGCCGCCGAAGGCCGACATCTGCGCCTTTGCCAGCGCATGCTGCGGATGGCTTTCGAGGCCGGGATAGAAGACACGTTCCACGTCTTTGCGCCCTTCCAGCCAGCGCGCGATCTTGAGCGCATTGCTGCAATGCCGCTCCATGCGCAGCGCCAGCGTTTTTAATCCGCGCAGCGCGAGGAAGGAATCGAACGGTCCTTGAATGGCGCCCACCGCATTGTGCAGAAAGGCCAGACGATCGGCTAGATCTTTGTTGTCGCCAATCACCGCGCAACCGCCGACGATATCGGAATGGCCATTGAGATATTTCGTGGTGGAGTGGACGACGATGTCGATGCCCTGCTCCAGCGGGCGTTGGGTGTAAGGCGAAGCAAAAGTGTTGTCCGACGCGGTGAGGATGCCGCGCTTTTTTGCCAGCTTGGCGATGGCGGCGAGGTCGGCCAACCGCAGCATCGGGTTGGTGGGTGTTTCCACCCAGATCATCTTCGTGTTTGGCTTGATTGCTTTCTCGACTGCGCCGGTGTCGCTCATATCCACGAAATCGAAGCTCAGCCCGGCGCTACGCTTACGCACCTTGTCGAACAAACGGAATGAGCCGCCATAAAGATCGTCGCTGGCGATGACATGCGCGCCGCTGTCGAGCAGTTCCAGCACCGTGGAGATCGCGGCAAGGCCGGAGGCAAAGGCATAGCCGCGCTCGCCGGATTCCAGATCGGCGATGCAGCGCTCGAACGCCTGCCGCGTGGGGTTTTGCGAGCGCGAGTATTCGTAGCCCTTGTGAACGCCCGGCGATTCCTGCGCATAGGTCGAGGTTGCATAGATCGGCACCATCACGGCGCCCGTGGTGGGATCGGGATGCTGTCCCGCATGGATGGTGCGCGTGGCGAAAGCGAGGCGGTTCTTGCCGTCTGTCATTTCTGCAATCTCAGATGGTTGATGAGGTCGATGCGGGTGATGAGGCCCACGAATTTGTCGCCTTCGCAAACGATGGCGACTTCGTTGCGCTCGAAGATCGGCAGCAACTTTTCCAGCGCATCGTTCACCTGCACGGTTTTCAGCCGCGCCGTCATGGCGCAGCGCACCGGGTCCTTGAACTGCTGCGCGCGGAACTGGTCGTGGCCTTCGACATGGGCGAGGATGTCGTGCTCGTCGAGAATGCCGACGATCCTGCCCTCCATCACCACAGGCAATTGCGACACGTCGCTGGCGCGCATACGGTTATAAGCGACCATCAGCGTGTCGTCCGGCCCGACGGTGATGGTGCCGCCGGTATCGTGTGTGCGCGCGATGAGATCGGAAAGGTTGCCTTTCAGGTTGCGGCCCGAAAGCCCCTGCTCCATCACCCAATAATCGTTATAGACCTTGGAGAGGTATTTGTTGCCATTGTCCGGCACCAAAGTGACGACGCGCTTGGGCTTGGTTTGCTCGCGGCAATAGCGCAGCGCGGCGGCCAGCAAGGTGCCGGAGGACGAGCCGCCGAGAATGCCTTCCTTGGACAACAGCGCACGCGCTGTTTCGATGCTTTCCTTGTCGCTGATCGCATAGGCCGTCTTCACCAGATCCAGATCGCAATTGGGCGGTACGAAATCCTCGCCGATGCCTTCGATGGTCCACGATCCGGCTTCGGTCATCTTTCCGGTCTTCACCAGCGGCGCGAGGATGGAGCCGACGGGATCGGCGAGCACGATCTCGGTTTGCGGCGAAACCTTTTTGAAGAAACGGCCGATGCCCGTCATCGTGCCGCCGCTGCCGACGCCCACCACGATGGCATCGACATTGTGGTCGAGCTGCTCCCAGATTTCCGGCGCGGTGCCTTCTTCATGCGCCTTGGGATTGGCGGGATTGGCGAACTGGTTGACGTAGAACGCGCCGGTTTCTTCGGCGATGCGCGCGGCCATGTCCTGATAATAATCGGGATGGCCCTTGCCCACATCGGAGCGCGTGATGCGCACATCCACGCCCATCGCGCGCAGATGCTGGATTTTCTCGCGCGCCATCTTGTCCGGCACGATGAGGATGAGCTTGTAGCCTTTCAGGATGCCGACTTGCGCGAGGCCAAGGCCGGTGTTGCCGGCGGTGGCTTCGATGATGAGGCCGCCGGGTTTCAGCCCGCCATCCTTCTCCGCCGCTTCGATCATGGATTTGCCGATACGGTCCTTGATGGAGCCGCCGGGGTTCTGGTTCTCCAGCTTCACGAAGAGCTGGCAGGGGCCGGTGTCGAATTGCGTCAGCTCCACCATCGGCGTGTTGCCGATCAGGTCGAGCGCGGATTTCACGGGCTTGGGCGGATGGATTTCTGTCATGGGAGGGCGATTTCTGTGTTCGCTTTGCGAGGCGACCTTAACCCCGCGTCACCCTCGAACGCCACCGGCGGTGGCGCATGAAAGAGACGTTTTGCGCGCTCACTTTGTTCGAGAATTTCCCTTTGCCGTTTGTTCTGGTTAGATGCCCACAGAATATTGGGAGAGAAACATGGGAAGACTTCAGGGACGCGGCACCATCGTCACCGGCGCGGGCAGCGGCATCGGGCGGGCGACGTCCAAGCTGTTCGCAAGCGAAGGCGCGAGCGTGATCTGCTTCGACAAGACCGATGGCGTAAACGAGACTGTGGACGCGATCAAGAAAGCGGGCGGCAAGGCGATTGCCATGCAGGCCGATGCGTCCAGCGAAGCGGATGTGTCCAAGGCCGTCGATACCGCGGTGAAGGAATTCGGCAAGCTGGATGCGATCTATGCCAATGCGGGCATCAGCGGCGGCGGCGATCCGCCATTCTTCGAGCTTACCGCCGAGCACTGGCGCAAGATTCTAGACGTGAACCTGATCGGCGTGTTCCTCGCGATCAAACATGCCAGCCGCGTCATGGTGCCGAACAAGAAAGGTTCGATCATCTGCACCGCGTCTGTCGCGGGCATACGCTCCGGGGCAGGCCCCGGTCCTTACAGCGCCAGCAAGGCCGGCGTGATTAACCTCGTCACCACGGCGGCGAATTTTCTTTATGGCACCGGCGTACGCGTGAACGCGATCTGCCCCGGCATCATCGAGACCGGCATGACCAAGCCCATCTTCGACCGCGCCCGCGAGCGCGGCACCGACAACAAGATCGGCCAGCTCAATCCGCTGAAGCGTTACGGCCATCCCGAAGAGATTGCGGGTGCAGCGCTGTTTCTTGCGAGCGACGACTCGTCTTACGTGAATGGCCACGCGCTGCCAGTAGATGGCGGCTTGTCGTCATCGCTGCCGGTGACGGGGCGGAGCTAGTATCCCATCAACCGCGCATAGCGGTCGCGGTGGAAGCTGGCCGAACCATAGGCCGCTTCCGCCGCGCGGGCGCGTTTGAGATAAAGGCCTGAGTCATGCGCGTCGGTCATGCCGATGCCGCCATGCATCTGCACCATCTCGTTCGACACCAGATGCGCCAGCTCATTCACCTTCGCCTTCGCCAGTGAAACGAGCGCGGGAATGTCATTGGCGTTCTTGTCGATGGCGGTGAGCGCGGCTTCCACGCAGGAGCGCGTCAGCTCCAGATCGGTGAACATCTTGGCGGCACGATGCTGCAACGCCTGAAAGGTGCCGATCACCTGGCCGAACTGCACGCGGGTCTTGAGATAATCCAGCGTGGTCTCGAATTCCTGCGTCGCCGCGCCGAGCATTTCGGCAGCCAATGCAGCGCGGGCGCGATCGAGCGTGGCGTCCAGAACATCGAAACCATTGTCGACAGAACCGAGAACGGCGCTGGCGGGCACTTCGACATTGTTGAACTCAAGATTGGCGACGCCGCGGCTGTCCACGCTCTTCAGCTTGGTGCGTTTCAGGCCGTTCGCATTGCCGGGCACGAGAAACAGCGTGATGCCGTTTTTCTCGCTCGCCTTGCCGGAGGTGCGCGCCGCTACGACGAGAAGATCGGCCGCCCCACCCTCCTGCACGAACAGTTTCTTGCCGTTGAGCGTGTAACCGCCGCCAGTCTTCTTCGCCTCCAGCGTCATCTGCGTTGGCGAATGATGTGACGTTTCATCGACCGCGAGCGCGGCAATGGCTTTGCCTTCGGCGAGTTTCGGTAGCCATTCCTGCTTCTGCGCGTCATTGCCCGCGAGCAGCAGTGCCGATGTCGCTGCGGCGGTGGAGAGGAGAGGCGACGCCACCAGCGTACGGCCCATTTCTTCCAGCACGAGGCCAAGCGTGAGGTAACCGAGGCCCGAGCCGCCGAACTCTTCGGGAATGATGATGCCGGTCCAGCCCATCTCGGAAATCTCTTTCCATGCGCCTTTGTCGAAACCGTCTTCGTTGCCGCCGTCGCGCATTTTGCGGAAGGCGGTGACGGGCGATTTCTCGCTGACCCAGCTCTTGGCCGCGTCGCGCAGCATGGATTGTTCTTCGGTTAGCACAGCCATGTTCGTGTTCCTAAATCTTATTGATGATCGAGAAGGCCAAGGATGCGCTTGGCGATGATGTTGTTTTGGATTTCGGCGGTGCCGCCATAGATGGTGACGGCCTTGCCGCCGAGCCAGGCGCGGGTGGATTCGATTTCCTCGCGGGTAAAGCCCTCGCCTTCCCAGCCGAGGCCCTGCGCGCCCATGATTTCCAACAGCAATTCCGCGCGTTCCTGCTGCAGCTTGCTGCCTGCGTTCTTCATGATGGAGGTTGTCTGGTTCGGACCGGCGTTGGCTTTGGCTTCGGCCTGAGCGCGGGCGATGGTGAGCTGGAAAGCTCGTGCGCTCATCTGGTGTTCGGCAATGCGGGCGCGCAGATCGGCGTCGGCAATGCGCCCCTTGTCGTCCACGCCGACATATTTTTTGGCAATCTCATCGATGCCCTGTGCCGCGCCGCCGCGCCCGGCGCTTCCGCCGCCACTGCCGAGGCCCGCGCGTTCGAATTGCAAGAGGCGCTTGCCGATGGTCCAGCCGCCGTTCAGCGGCCCCATCAAATTTTCCTTCGGCACTTTCACGTTGGTGAAGAAGGTCTCGCAGAAGGGCGAATTGCCGGAGATGAGCTTGATGGGCCGCACTTCGATGCCGGGCGACTTCATGTCGATCAGCAGGAAGGAGATGCCTTCATGCTTCTTGCTGTTATCCGTGCGCACGAGGCAGAAGCACCAATCGGCGAATTGCGCGCCGCTGGTCCAGATCTTCTGACCGTTGACGAGATAGTGATCGCCCTTGTCCACCGCCTGCGTGCGCAGCGCGGCGAGATCGGAACCGGCGTTCGGTTCGGAGTAACCCTGGCACCAGCGCACTGTGCCGGTGACGATGCCCGGAACGTGGCGTGCCTTCTGTTCTTCGTTGCCGTATTCGAGAAGCGTGGGGCCGAACATCATCACGCCCATGCCGCCGATGGGATTCTTCGCGCCGATGCGCGCCATCTCCTGTTGCAGCACACGCGCCTGCGCATTGGTGAGGCCACCACCGCCATATTTCTTCGGATAGGTCGGCGTGCCCCAGCCCTTCGCGGCCATGCGCTCCTGCCAGAGCTTGGCATCGCCCGAGAGCGTGATGCCCGCCATCGCGCTCATCGAGACGTCCTTGTCCTTCAGCGACGGTGGAAAATTCTCCGCCAGCCATGCGCGCGCTTCGGCGCGAAACGCTTCCAGATCGGAATCGAGTTTTTCCGCAGCAGACATATTTCCTCCACCGCGCCGCTCCGATGGCGGCGTCGTTTATTGATGATCGAGCAGACCCAGCACGCGCTTGCTGATCACATTCAGATTCACTTCGCTCGTGCCGCCTTCGATGGAATTGCCTTTCGAGCGCAGCATGCCGCGCATGGCGGCGATTTCTTCCTTGGCAAAACCCTCGCCTTCCCAGCCGAGACCCTGCGAACCCATCGCTTCCACCATCAGCTCGCAGCGATCCTGATTTATCTTCGCGGCGGCATATTTGATGATCGACACGGCGGGCGACGGGCCTTTCGCGGCCTTGCTCTCTTCTTCGATGCGGCGGACCGTCAGCGCGAAGGCGCGCGCTTCCATGCGGTGCGCGGTGATGCGGGCGCGCAGATCGGCGTCGGCGATCGCGCCGTCTTCAGTGCCGACATAGTGCTTGGCGACATCTTCCAGCTCGACGCCGCTGCCGCCGCCGAAACCACCCGATGAGATGTTCTGGCGCTCATATTGCAAAAGCCGCTTGGCGATTTCCCAGCCGCCGTTCAGCTTTCCCACCATCTGGTTCTTGGGCACCTTCACATCGGTGAAGAAGGTTTCACAGAATGGCGACTGGCCGGAGATCAGCTTGATCGGCCGCGCTTCCACGCCGGGCGTCGTCATGTCGAACAGCACGAAGGAAATGCCTTCATGCTTCTTCGTCGTATCGGTGCGGACAAGACAGAAAATCCAGTCGGCCTGATCGGCATAGCTGGTCCAAATCTTCTGGCCGTTGATGAGGAAGTGATCGCCTTTGTCTTCGCACTTCGTTCGCAGGCTGGCCAAATCGGAACCGGCGCCCGGCTCGGAGTAACCCTGGCACCAGCGGATTTCGCCTTTGACGATCTGCGGCAGAAACTTCTTCTTCTGCTCTTCGGTCGCGTATTCCAACAGCACCGGCCCCAGCATCCAGATGCCGAACGACATCAGCGCCGGCCGCGCCTTGATGCGCGCCAATTCCTGGCTGAGCACCCTGGCTTCGTCTTTCGACAAGCCGCCGCCACCATATTCTTTGGGCCATGTGGGCGCGGTCCAGCCCTTGGAGGCCATGCGATCCAGCCATTGCTTGGCTTCGGGGTTCGTCCACTTGGCCCGGCGTCCGCCCCAGATGGAATTATCGGTGTCGTCGGTGACGGCGAGCGCGCCGCCGCGCATCGACGGCGGGCAGTTCTCCTCCAGCCACCGACGCGTTTGCGCCCGAAAAGTCTCTATATCCGACATACCCACTCCCATACCGCTTCTTCGATTGCAGCATCAAATCTCACAGATATCTAGCCCGTTCGTATTTCTGTGATTACGGTCCCCGTCCGATCCAGGGAACAGCCATGAATTTCTCCAGCGACAATGCTTACGGCGCGTCAGCGCAAATCCTCGCCGCGATGGCGGCGGCCGCAGAGGGCACGGCGGCCTCTTATGGCGAGGACGCGATCACCAAACGCGTGGTTGAAAAGCTGACCGCGATCTTCGAGCACGAGGTTGCGGTCTATCCCGTGGTGACAGGAACTGCGGCCAATTCCCTCGCGCTGGCGACACTATGCCCGCCCTATGGCGCGGTGCTCTGCCACAAGGAGAGCCACATCGCGGTGGACGAATGCGCCGCACCGGAATTCTTCACCGGCGGCGCCAAGCTGGTGCATCTGGAGGGCGACGGTGGCAAGGTCACGCCGGCCGCCATCGAGGCGATGCTGCCCAATTATGCGCGGGGCGTGCACAGCGCCAAGCCGTCGGCAGTCAGCATCACGCAGGCCACCGAGTACGGAACCGTCTACAAGCCGGATGAGATCAAGGCCGTCGCCGATGTCGCGCACAAAAGCGGCATGGCGCTGCACATGGACGGTGCGCGCTTCGCCAATGCGCTGGTGTCTCTGGGCTGCGCACCGGCGGAGATGACATGGAAGGCGGGCGTGGATGCCCTCTCCTTCGGCGCCACGAAGAACGGCGCGCTTTGTGCCGAAGCGGTGATCTTCTTCGACAGCAGGCGCGCGCAGGAATTCGAATATCGCCGCAAGAAGGCGGGGCATCTTCTGTCCAAGATGCGCTTCCTCTCGGCGCAGCTTGACGCCTATCTCGAGAACGATCTGTGGCTTTCAAACGCCAGGCGCGCCAACGCATTGGCGAAAACGCTGGGCGATGGATTGGCGGCGATCCCCGGGATCATGCTGGCGCATCCGGTGGAAGGCAATGGCGTGTTCGTGTGGCTGCCCAAGCCTGTCGCCGCGGGGCTGCGCAAACAGGGCGCGAAATTCTACGACTGGGCGAGCGAGCCGGAGCGCGTGATGGCGCGACTGATCGTGAGCTTCGCGACGCCCGAAACGGACGTCGCGAAATTCATCGCAGCGGCGAAATCCTAGATACGTCCGATCAGGGTCAGCATGGCGTCCTGGCTCGTGCCGCCGGTGCCACCCACGCCGCGCAGATAGTCGTAATTCACGCCGACCGACCAGGCATCCGTCGTGACCGCAAGACCGCCGCCAACGACAAGGTTGCCTTTCGCAGGATCGGGCCCAGTGATCGAGAAGGGTTGCCCCGGATCGACGGTCGGCGAAGTCGTCTGGTCGCCCGCGAATTTCACCTTCAGCTTGGCCGCGCCGTCGAGGAAGTCGTAGCGATAACCCGCACGCAGTTCCGGCTGCAGGAAGAAGCTGCTCATCTTCAGATCCTGCCGCAGGTCCGCGCCCAGGAACGCGCGCACCGAGTTGGCGTAGTAAGGCTGAACATTCAGGTCCATGCCCGCGCCGCCGCCGGATTCGGTGTAACCCTCTTCACGCAAGGTCAAAGCATCGACGCTGAGTTGCGGGGTAAACACTGTGCCGCCGCTGTTCATGATGACGCCGGTGGTGAAGCCGCCCGCCGCCATTTCCGAAGAGCGCTTGGCTTGAGCGGTGCGGGAGATGAGCAGATTGCCGTCGACATCGTCGATCGTCAGCTTGCGCTTGCCGTTGAGATTGCCGTAGCCGATGTCGATCTGGGAATCGAAGAACAGGTGGCGGCCGCGCCAGTCGGAATAGCCGGTCAGCATGTACCATTGGGAGTTCGTACTGCTGTCGCGCGGCTCTTTTTCGTGCGTGCTGCCGGCATAGAACGTTAAAGCACCGCCATAACGGCCGCTTGTCGGATCGCCGCCGTCCATGCCCAGCGCAAAGCCGAAGCCGCTGTTGCTGTAGCCCGCGGCGGTGGTCTTGTTGGGCACGTTCAGGCGCTGGCCGAATTCCTGCGCCCACAAGGTCGCGTCCCCATCCTGGCCGGCATACATGCGCAGCTTGCGCTGGCGTTCGCCCACGATGTTGGAGGCCTGATCGGTGAGCGAGATCGCCACCGCGCGCGCCGAACCGGTCACGTCCGGTGCGAAAGCAGAATAGATCTGCTGATAGAGCTTTTGTCCCGACACGGCGTTGAGCGACTTGGTGCCGCTTGGCACGCCAGCCTGAATCACGGCTGCGCCCAGCGTATTGTCACCCGCCAGGGCCGCGTTCGCGGGGGCAAACATCTTGGCGGCGTAACCGGTGAGCCCAAGATCGTTCGCTGTTTTTGGCGTCAGGTTGAGGACGATATCGTCATGGCCCGCACCCAGCGCACTGGTTGCGCTACAAGTTGCATCAGATGTGAATCCCGTTATGCCATAGGCGCAAACGGTGCCGTTGAAGAGGAAGGGAATACCCGTCGTGAGCGCAGTTTGAACCTGACTCGGGTCGGCGATATGCAGGTTACCAGTCGTCGTGTCGAACACGATGAATTGCGCCGCGCTCTGACCGACGTTTGACACCGACACAAAGCCGCCGAAATTCACGGCCAGCGTGGATTGGTCTTGGATCGTAATGCTGCCCGTCGATGTCGCCTGGATGATCGGGCCGGCATTGATTGCGTTGTTGATGTTGTAGGCGTTCGATACGGTGAGATCGAGTTCGCCGCCCGTTTCCAACAGAAGATTGCTGACGACGATATTCTGCGCTGTGCCGGTCGGAATCGGCCGAAGGCTGCTCGTCTCGCCGTTGTTGGTGGCATTCAACCTGCCGCCGTTGGCGATCGTGATATTGATCGATGCGCCCTTGGTCTGAAGGATGTCGCCGACAACCTGCGAATTCTCGCCGATATGCAGAGCGTTATCGCCGCGGCCGAAATTGATGTTGGCGGTGATCGTAGAGGTGATGGCCGACCCGGCCGAACCAACCGTGTTGATGGTGTCGTTGCCAGACCCCAGAACGATGTCGCCGGTAATGGTGCCACTGCCGGTGTTGTTGACGGTGACGCCCGAGGTCGCCGCGGCGAGATTGATCGACTGGGCGAGGTTGGCGTTGTTATCCAGCGGCGCGAAGGTGCCGTTCACCACGGCAGCGGCGCGGGCGGTGATCGTGCCATTGTTGTTGACGGTCAGCAGCGTACCGGACTGATCGATGATGCCGAAGGCGGTTTCCGACGAATTGGTCGGATCGGTCGTCGTGGCCGAGGCGACGATGGTCCCCGCGTTGTTTATGACGGGCACGGTCGCATTAGGCGCGATGATGATGGCGGAGGCGATGCCCGGCTTGATGCCGCTCACGATGGCGCTGATCGATCCGCCGCTATTGGCGCCGGAAACCAGGTCATTGGTGATTCCGGTCACTATGTTGGCGTATTGGCCAATGGAGATGCCCGTCACGGCGGTGGCCTGCGTCGCATTGGCGTTCGTCGTCGAGCCCGCGCTGATGGTGCCGGTGTTCAGGATGCCATCGGTGAGCGTGGTCGTGTCAGTCGGGCTGGCGCCGGAGACGAGCATCGCCGTCGAGACCAGATTTGGGTTCAGCGGCGTGTTGGTGATCGTGCCGCGGTTGATGAAGCTGTATGTGCCGCTGGGATCACCGGTATAGCCGCCAATGACGACCGGCAATGCTGTGGTCGCGCTGTTGAACGCCGGCTCGATGACAACGGTGGGCGAGTTGCCGGTGCTTTCGATCGTCGCGGCCGTGACGCCATCGCCCGACAGAACTGGGCCGCCATTGTAGATGCCGCCGGTGACGTTGCCAGAAATCGCGAACGCTGTGCCGGCGACCGGATTGGTACCGTTGGTGGTCGGGCTGGCGCGGCCCGTGACGTCGATGAATCCAAGGTTCTGGACGAAACCAGTGATGTTACCGAGCACGACGAGGCCCTGCGACGCAGCGCCGTAGCTGGTGAGAACGCCGCCCGAACCGACGAGGAGATTGCCGGTCATGTTGCCGTCGATTTCCACCGCGGTGATCAGGCCGGAGGAGGAGGTCGCCGTCAGGTTGGTCGGCTGCATCAGGACAGTACCGTCGACGAGGATGTCACCGGTCACGGAGTTGCCCGTCGAAAGCCGGATGCCATAAGACGAACCGCCCGTCACGTTCAACACGCTGCCACTCTCCAGGACGACAGCGGTAAGATCGCCGGTGGGCGCATCCGGATTGTTGGTCGTGTCGCTAATGCCGGTGAAGGTCCCTACCGTCGTGTTGGCAGGATTGCCGATCAGGATGCCGGTCTTGCCGGTTCCGCTGCCCGTAAGATTGATGTTCCCGCCTACAGCGATCTCGCCGGTCTGACCTTGATCGGCCTGAATGCCGACGGCTGCGGCCGTGTCGTTGAAGGCGATGAGCGATCCCGCATCCATGATCACGCTGTTGTTCGAATTGATTTCGATGGCAGGGACCGTCGTATTGGTGGACGACGCGATGCTCAGCGATCCGTTGGATTCGAATGTGATATTCCCCGCAGCGCCCTTGTTTGCGTACAGCGTGCAAAGCGGCACGGAGACGGCTTTCGTAATATCGGTGTAGTCCGTCGTGTTGGTGCTGTCGCAGCCGGTGGTGGCAGTGGCGGCATTGGCCGGGCCCGAAAGCAGGGCAACGGTGGCCGCAGTCAGCATCAGCGCGCGCTTGTACACGTAGAACCTCATAGCGTTAGAGCCGGTTTTGGCCGGGCCGGTGGCCCCTGGGACCCATGCCGAAAATCAGCGCCGCCGCCCCTGAAAGCGCGTCGCTGCGGCGGACCTTAGCCAGATTTTTACCGCCAAGGCTAGTCTGTAAGCCCCCGGCCCGGTTCAAATTTTGCTTTTTTAATCAGGCATTAGCGGCTTGCCGCCCACAATCGGGGCAGCATGGAAATCCAACCCAAACCCTTCATCTTGGTTACCGGATGAGCGCCGTCCGCCGCATCAGTTTCTCCAAACTCTCCCAGAAGGAGGCGTCGGCCGCCATCGCGCGGCACGAGATGCTGTTCGCCGGGCGCATCGGCGGCGCGCGCGCCGTGTTCGCGTTTTGCGATTTGTCTGGGCTGGACCTGTCGGGCCGCAATCTTTCCGACGCCGACTTCACCGGCGCGCTGATGGAGGAAACCAACCTCGCAGGCGCGCGTCTGGACTCCGCCAGCTTTTTCGGCGCCGATCTGCGCCGCGCCAACCTCGCCGGCGCGACACTTCGTCGTGCGGATATGCGTGGCGCCAGCTTGCGCGGCGCCAATCTCATCGGCGCAGACATGTATGAAGCCGATCTGCGCGAAGGCACCATCGCCGAGAAGGACCGCTTCGGAAACCTGCGCGTGATGCAGCATGATGTCGGTCCCAGCGAGCTTCCCGACGCGCTGATGAACAGCGCCAATCTGGAGCGTGCAAAACTTTCCGGGGCGCTTGCCGTGCGCGCCGATTTCACCGACGCGATCATGCGCAGTTGCAAGCTCACGCGCGCGAATTTGCGGCAGGCCAAACTCACCGGCGCCAATCTGGAGAACGCCGACCTCACCGGCTGCGTGCTGGCGGGCGCCGATCTTTCGGGCGCGATCCTCGTCGGCGCGACGATGACGGCCACGGTGCTCGACGGCGCGAACATGACCGGCGCGCTGCTGAAAAATCCGGAAGCCGCCAAAGACGTTTCGCTGGCCGACCTTCTCAACGCCCATTCGCGCTGGGCCGAAACCGACGGCCGCGAAGGTATGCCCGCCGATCTCACAGGCGCGGATTTGCGCGAACTGAAATCTCTGGCACATCGCCAGCTCACCGCGCTTATCGCACCAGGCGCGATGCTCTACGGCCTCGATCTCTCAGGTGCGTCTTTGCAAGGTAGCAATCTTTCCGGCGCTGACCTTCGCAGCGCGCGGCTTGCTGGCGCCGATCTGCGCGGCGCCAATCTTTCCGGCGCCAAGCTCGGCAACGCCAATCTGCACGATGCGAAGCTGGGGCCGCTTCTGATTTCCGATCAGCGCCTTCTTCCTGCGCGGCTCGACAACGCACAGGCACGCTATGCCGATTTCCGGGGCGCCGATCTGTGCCGCGCGAAACTCAACGACAGCGATCTGTCCTATGCCAATCTGCTGGGCGCGGATTTGCGCGATTGCGAACTCGGCGGCGCCATCCTGGGCGGCGCCAAGCTTCCGCCGATGATCGCGGATGCAATCTCGACGCTTGCGATGAGCGATCGTTAGCCGACGGCAGCTTTCGCCGGTGCATCGGGCACGCGCTGGCGGATGAACTGTCCCAGACGCTGCAGCGACACGCGCGCCTCCGGCACATAGGCGCTGGCCTGAAACAGGTGCTGCATCCCGTCATAGATTTCCACGCTCACCGGAACGCCCGCTTCGGCGGCGCGATCACCGATGCGGCTGGCGTCATCGCGCAGGATTTCGTTGCTGCCGGCATGGACCATGATCGGCGGGAAGTCGCGGAACGGTGCATAGATCGGAGAAGCGTAGGGATCGGCCGGGCTCTGCTTCTTCAGATAATTGCGCGCGCTCATGAAGAGCAGCTCCCAGCTGAGCGCGGCATCCTTCCTGGCGTTCTGCAGCATCGACCAGCCGGAAAGCGAAAGATCGGCCCACGGGCTCATCGCCACCACGCCCGCCGGCATCGGTAATCCAGCATTGCGGATCGCAAGCAGACACGCGAACACCAGGCCGCCGCCAGCGCCATCGCCCGCCAGAACGATCTGTGATGCGGCAACGCCGTGCTGCAAAAGATGGCGATAAGCGTCGATCCCGTCACGCAGACCCGCGGGGAAGGCGAAGTCCGGTGCGAGACGATAATTGACCGAGAAGGCATTCGCGCCAGCGGCGCTGCACAGCCTCGCCACCAAGGCGCGGTGGGTTTCGGGCGAGCCCGAAATATAACCGCCGCCGTGGAAATAAAGGATCACGCGATGCGCCAGCGATCCGTCCACGCGAACCCATTCGCCTTTTACTGGCCCCAGCTGCCCCGCCTCGAACACCGCATCGCGCGGCACGGCGGCGAAGCGACCGGTCAGATAATTGAACTGGCGGCGCAATTCCTCGACATCCGCAGTGTCCCCCACGCTGGCGCGCGGCCGCGACAGGCGGGTCATGCGCGCGAAAAGGCTGCTTTGCCAGCTAGGCATTCGGGAACCGGAAGTTTGAAGTCTGTGCAGAATAGAGAAAGCGCGGGCGCGTCCCAAACGAAAAAGCCGGGCAGCGTTAAACTGCCCGGCTTTCCTGTGACTTGCTTAACCGGCGAAGGTTAGGCGGCTTTCGCGCTGCCCTCGATGGTCTTCAGTTCCGGCGCATTGATCTGGATCCGGCGGGGCTTCTTCTCCTCCGGCACGATCTGCTCCAGATCGACATGCAGCAGCCCGTTCTCCAGCTTGGCGCCGCGAACCTCGACATGATCGGCCAACTGGAAGCGGCGCTCGAAGGCGCGGCCCGCAATGCCCTGATAAAGGACATTCTTGCCGTCGCTCTTCTGCGCATCTTCCTGCTTGCCCGCGACGGTGAGGACACCGTCCTTCACCTCGACGTTCAGGTCTTTCTCGCCGAAACCGGCGACGGCGACCGTCACGCGATAGCGGTTCTCGGCGGTGCGCTCGATGTTGTAGGGCGGGTAGGACGGGCCGGAATCGTATTGCGCGATTTGGCCCAACGTGTCGAACAGACGGTCAAAGCCGACGGTCGAACGCGAAAGGGGGGAAAAATCAAATCTCATGTCAAACCTCCAAAAGCGTTTGGGTTTGGCCCTTCCCGAAGCGGGCAAAGGCCTGTTTCTCCACCCGGACGCCATCAGGCCGCCCGGACAACACCTAGGTAGGAAAGGGCTTTTGGCGCTTCAAGAGGGGGAGTGCCAGCTTCATGGAAGCCCCAAGAAGGGCGCAACAATTGCCGCGAACGGGCCGATTTTCGCTCGAGGGCCCGGAAGGATGGCGGACAATGGAAAACCACGGCGTGCACGCTCACAAACATGGACCGAACTGCGGCCACAAGGCTGTCCGCCATCAGCGACATGCGGCCATCAGCATGGCCCCAATTGCGGGCATGAAATGGTTCCGCATGGCGATCATTCTGACTATTTCGTCGCCGGGCACCTGCATCATCCGCATGGCAACCATTGCGACGATCACGGCGCCGTGCCGACGGTCTGACGCTGCTGGACCTCTAATACGTGGTGGTTAGCGCCGTGAGCCAATGAGGCGACGCGGTGACGAGTATGCCCTCAAGCCGCCGGTCAACTCCCGTCAGGATGACTGCAGCCAGCACGAGCATGGCCGCACCAAGCAGTTGCTTGCCGCGCTTGCCGGCTTTGAGCATCCCTCCGCGCCAACGCATCAGGACCTCCCGGCCCACCGTGCCAATGATTAGCATGGGAAGCATCGCGCCCAGCCCAAAAAGCAGCATCACCGTGGCGACCTCCGGCAACGTCTGGCGCTGTGCGGCAAGCGTTGCGGCAACGCCCAAGGTGGGACCGACGCAGGGACTCCACACAGCGCCCAGCAATATGCCCAGAACCACCTGGCCGCCGAGGCCCGTCGGGTTCAAGCGATCGATTGCCGCCTGCGCGCGCGAGCCAAGAGGCGTGGCGGCGAACGCCAAACGGTCCTGCAGACCCTGACTGAGGAGAAGCAGCCCAAATCCCAACAAGAAAATTGAACCGATTATACGAAACAAATCGCCATCCAATCCGGCCGCGAAACCGATCGTGGCGACGAACAATCCGACACCGACAAAAGAGACCGCTGCGCCGACGGACAACGCGACGGCGCCATAGCGGTGCGAGGTTACCGCCGCGCCCAAAACAATCGGGAGAAGCGGCAAAACGCAGGGGGATAAGGAAGTGAGAACGCCCGCGAGAAACCCGAGCGCGTAACTGCCAATCGACAACTCCATGTCATGTTTTCGATTTTAGCAGCAATTGCTCGATCGCCTTAGGATCGGTAACGCCCGTGGAGCGCCCCTTCTCGGCGTCGCCGTGAAAAACGATCAGCGTGCTCTGCATCTGCGCGCCGAACCCGCGAACCGCATCTTTTTGGCTGTCGAAATCAACGCGGAAAACTGTGAGGTCGCCCAGTTCCGCGGAATGTTCGAGGCGATCCAGCGTCGGCTGTTGCGCGGCACAGATTGGACACCAGGGTGCGTGTATCTCGACAAGAATGGGCTTGTCGGCGGCCTGGGCTGTGACGAAGGCCGAATGATTGTACGGCTGAGGCTCGGCGGCCCACGCGTTTCCGGCACATAACAATATGGCAGCGGCTGTCAGCAGGTGTTTGCGCACGGGAAAACTCCATCCGAAATTCGGTTGCTTTTCCCAGTTCGCTCCGCGCAGGCCTTTCGTTACGCCGATATCAACGGCACCGCCCAACAAATCCGTTCTTACGGCGCGATTGATGGATCGACAGACGGCGCGAGCCATCAGCTCCAGAATAGCCAGCCGTTCAGGTGACTGAGGCCCAGGAGCAGAAACGTGCCCATCAGGCAGTAGATGAAGACGTCCATCGCGAAGTGCGAGATATCCCAACCGGTGATGCGGCGCGCCAGCGTCCAGAGCCAACCGCCCTCTTCGGTGTTCTTGATGTTTCGCCACTTGCCGGTACGGATCAGCGTCTCGATGTTGTTGAGGATGCAGGTATCCCGGTTGAGCCGCCATTGCAGCACGACCGACGGAATGAAGAACGCGTAGAACCACAGCGCGGGCTTGAACGGGATCGCCCAGCCCGCCACGATGTAAAGCATCATCGCGAAATGATGATAGAAGAACGCATTGCCCATCGCATCGCGCTTTTGCGGATGCTCCGGCAATGCCGAATCCAAGATGTCGGTGTCTTCGTCGTCCGTGACGCTCATCCATCGCCCCGATGGTCCCGAAGCAAGTCTAGGTCCATCTTTCCCCACCGCCAATGGGCCGAATCGTGCCGCTTGCGGGTGTTGTGCCGGTTAATGACAAATGCTCATATTCGCCCGCGCCTCGGCTGGGAACCCGAATCCGGGACCACATCGCTGGCGGTGGGAGCTGGATTCAAAGGAACGGAAGGACGACTTTTATGGCTTCAGAACAGGTCAAGCAGATCATCGCGCAGATGAGCAGCACGCTGGGCGAAAACTCCGGCCTCGGTGGCACGCTGAAATTCGATTTCGGCGAGCCGGGCAGCGTTTATATCGACGGCAAGTCCGTGCCGAACACGGTGAGCGACGGCGAAGGCAAGACCGCGGACTGCACGATCTCGGTCGCGCTCTCGGACTTCGAGAAGATGGTCAAGGGCGAGCTCGACGGCACCTCCGCCTTTATGCAGGGCAAGCTGCGCGTCGCCGGCGACATGGGCCTAGCCATGAAGCTCGGGCCGATTCTCGCCAAGGCGCGCGGATAAGTCTTCCTCATCGGGATGACGCAACCGCGCTTTATCGCGACGCGCGACGGCAAGCGCCTTCGCGCGCAAATCTTTAACGCCGCGTCCGGAATTTCCGGGCGCGGCGTTTGCGTGCTGTTGCACGGCCAGACTGAATTCATCGAGAAATATGTCGAAGTGATCGGCGAATTGCAGGGCCGCGGCTTCATAGTCGCGACCTTCGATTGGCCGGGACAAGGCGGCAGCTACCGCTTCCTCGCCGATCCGTTGAAGGCGCATGTCACCGATTTCCGTGAATATGATTCCGCGTTGTGGCTGTTCATGGACGAAGTGGTGAAGCCGTTGACAGATAAGCCGCCGGTGATCCTCGCCCACTCGATGGGCGGTCATATTTCACTGCGCGCGATGCACGACCGGCCCAACGCCTTCAAATGCGCGGTGCTCTCCGCGCCGATGCTGCGCACACTGACGCGGGGCTATCCGCGCTGGCTGGCGCGCACGGCCTGCGCCATCCAGAACATCGTCGGCGCCGGTGACGATTGGGTGTGGGGCATGGATCAACGCGATCCACATCTTGTCACCTTCGACACGCAGTTGGTGACGACCGACCGCGCGCGTTTCCAGCGCACGCAGGACTTCTTACGCGCCCATCCCGATCTGCGCCTCGCCGGTCCGACCTGGGGCTGGCTGGAACAAGCCTATCGCAGCATGGCGACGGTGATGGCGCCCGGTTACGCCGAAGCGATCTCGACGCCGGTTCTGATCTGCGCGGCGGGCAAGGACCGCATCGTCGACGTCACCGCTGAGCATGAATTCGCCAAGCGCCTGCCACACGGTGAATTGTTCGACATGCCCGAAGCCGAACACGAGATCCTGATGGAAAGCGACCCCATCCGCGCCCGCTTCTGGAGCGCGTTCGATGGGTTCGTGGGGAAATTCGTTTAGCCCCGCTTCGCGAACCACTGATTCACGAACGCGATCGGCGGGCCATAGGTCAGCATGTTCGCGATCAGATTGGCCCACCAGTAGTAGGAACCGACGGGCGACATGTGCAGGCCCGCCAGCGGTCCCACCACATGCGTCAGGAAAAGATCGCAGGCGCCGCCGAACAGGATGCCCATGGCGAGCCATTGCCGGATGAGGATGGGCAGCCGCATAGACGCGAACGCGTAGATGCCCGCCGCGACGACCGAGATGAACTCCTGCAGGAAAACCCCAAGCAGCACGATGTCCACGCCGCCAGCTTTCGCTGCCGGGCGGCCGACAATGCCCGCCGCGATGGATTTCAGAACCGGCGCCGGCGGTGCGTGAAAGATGAGACATGCCGCGCCGATATCGATTGCGCCTGCGATAAGGCCGCCAACCAGCGCAGCCTGAATTGCTGTTTTCGTGTTGAGCATTGCCATCCCCGTCTTGACGAGGTCAGCCTGCCATAAGCGAAGGATAGCTGCCCTTCACAGTCGCTTGAGCGTCAGCGTCAGCCTTGGCCTTTAAGCATCGCGACCGCTTCGGCATGTGCGCGGCGGTCGCCGGCGGCGATAATGCTGGCGCCGCCGGCAAAAAGATTGCCGTCCCAGTCGGTGACGATGCCGCCCGCCCCTTCGATCACCGGGATCAGTGCCGCCACATCCCACGGCGCGAGACGGCCTTCGATGATGACATCGATGAAGCCCATTGCCAGCAGCGCATAGGCATAGCAGTCGCCGCCGAAATAACTCATGCGCGCGCCTTCGCAGACATTCTCGAACGCCTCGCGCTGTGGCTTGGTGAAATAGCCCCAGGGATGGGTCGTCGACACCACCGCCTGCGACAGCGACGAACAAGCGCGCACGCGCAAGGGTTCGCGGCCGTCGGCCGTGATCATCTCGCTCTTGCCACTGTGGCCGATGAAACGCTCGCGCAGGATCGGCTGGTCGATGATGCCCAGCGTCGGCCGCGTGCCGTCATGCAGCGCGATCAGCGTGCCCCAGGTGTGGCGGCCGGTGATGAAGGCGCGCGTGCCGTCGATGGGATCGAGAATCCAGGTCAGTCCACTAGTGCCGGCCTCGTGGCCATGCTCCTCACCCAGAATGCCGTCCTTGGGGCGCTCGGCATGGATGAGATTGCGCATGGCGGTTTCCGCGCCGCGGTCGGCATCGGTCACAGGATCGAACATCGGCTTGGGTCCGGTGGCACCCTTGTCCGTCACCCGGATGCGCTGGCGGAAATAAGGACGCACGACATCCGCCGCCGCATCGGCGAGGCTGTGGGCGAAAGCGATGGTGTCGCGATCAATCGCCATGCCGGGTCTCCTTTCCGCTATAGTCGGATCAGGCTTATTGGAAGGGGCGCAAAATGAAAAGTGTCGTTGTCACCGGTTCCTCGACCGGCATTGGCTGGGGTTGCACGAAAGTCCTCATTCAAAAAGGGTTCCGCGTCTTCGGCAGCGTGCGCAAGCAGGCGGACGCCGACCGCCTCAGCAAAGAATTCGGCAAGAATTTCACACCACTTTTATTCGATGTCACCGATGCGGCAGCCGTCAAACGCGGCGCCGATCAGGTGGCCGCAGCGCTGGGCAACGAGACGCTCGCTGGCCTCGTCAACAATGCCGGCATCGCGGTGGCGGGGCCGCTGCTCTATCTGGACGTGGACGAATTCCGCAATCAGCTAGAAGTGAATCTGACCGGCCAGTTGATCGTGACGCAAGCCTTCGTGCCGCTGCTCGGCGCCGATCCGTCGCGCAAGGGCAAGAAGGGGCGCATCGTCAACATTACGTCCGTGGGCGGGCGCAACGCCAATCCGTTCATGGGGCCCTACAATGCGAGCAAGTTCGGCTTCGAAGGATTCTCCGAATCCTTGCGCCGCGAATTGATGCTGTTCGGCATCGACGTGATCGTGGTCGCGCCCGGCGCGGTGGCGACGCCGATCTGGGACAAAGCCGAGCAGATCGACACCACGCGCTACGACAACACGCCCTATGCCGCGGCGATGACGACCATCAAGAAATACATGCTCGATCTGGGCCGCAAGGGATTGCCGCCGGAGAAGATCGGCAATGTCGTGTGGAAGGCGCTGACGCTAAAACGTCCCAAAGTGCACTACACCGTGTCGCCGAGCGGCTTTCAGGATTTCATCACCGGCAATCTTCCCAAGCGCGCCGTGGACAACATCATCGCGGGGCGGCTGGGACTGAAGCAAGGATCATAGCGATGCTCTGCAACGCGATCTTCGGCGTCTTCTGCCTCGCGCTGCCGATGGGCAACACGACCGCCGACATGCAATATCTCGGCTTCGGTGGCGTGGTCAGTGTGAGCGCCCAGGGATGGAACGCAACGCTCAGCCTCGGGACGGACGCACCGCAAGTGCTCAATCCCAAAGACATCGCGGAATACTGCGACGATGGCCAATGCGTGCATTATTGGCATCACTGCACGACGATGCAGGCCGGTAAGATGGCCTGCGATTTTTCGTTCGACGAACGCTGCACGTCCGTGACTGCGAGTTTCGCCGCAGATTCACAAGAAGGTGCAGATCGTGCTTTGGCGAGCATCGGGTTTGTTCCAGATTACAACAAGCCGCGTGATGCGATTGCGCTGTCCGCGTTTTCACAGATGTCGGTGCTCGCGCAGCCGCCGGTGTGCAACTTCGATTCGAACAAAAAGCCCGACGCTGGTTGCCCGGCGACACAACCTCTGCCGTAATTATTCGGCTTCCGCCTTCGCGCGTTTGCGCAGGTGCGGGAGAAGATCGCGCTTGCGCAGGCGGATGGATTGCGGCGTCACTTCCACCAGCTCGTCATCCTGGATGTAGGCGATGGCCTGCTCCAGGGTCATCGGCACGATGGGCGTCAGGCGCACCGCTTCGTCTTTCGACGTGGTGCGGATGTTGGTGAGCTGCTTGGCCTTGAGCGGATTCACATCCAGATCATTGTCGCGGCTGTGCTCGCCCACAATCATGCCCTGATAGATCTTGGTACCCGGCGTGACGAACAGCTTGCCGCGCTCTTCCAGATACCACAGCGCATAGGCCACGGCTTCGCCGTCGCCGGTGGCGATGAGCACACCGTTGCGGCGGCCTTCGAGCGTGCCCTTGTGCGGCGCATAGCCGTGGAACATGCGGTTGATGACGCCGGTGCCGCGCGTGTCGGTGAGGAATTCGCCGTGATAGCCGATGAGGCCGCGCGAGGGCGCGAAGAACACAAGGCGCGTCTTGCCCGCGCCGGTGGGGCGCATGTCCTGCAATTCGCCTTTGCGCAGCGAAATCTTCTCGATGACGGTGCCCGCATAAGGATCGTCCACGTCGATGGTGACTTCCTCGATCGGCTCCATGCGTTCGCCGTTCTCGGTCTTGTAGAGAACGCGAGGACGCGAGATCGAAAGCTCGAATCCCTCGCGGCGCATGGTCTCGATAAGAACGCCGAGCTGCAATTCGCCGCGGCCCGCGACTTCGTAAGCGCCCTCGCCCGTCTCGCGCACCTTGATGGCGACATTGCCTTCGGCTTCGCGCAAGAGGCGGTCGCGGATCACGCGGCTCTGCACCTTGTCGCCTTCGCGGCCGGCGAGCGGGGAATCGTTCACCGCCAAAGTGATCGCCAATGTCGGCGGATCGATCGGGATCGCCGCGATGGGCTGCTCGACATTCACGTCGCACAGCGTATCGGCCACGGTCGCCTGCGGCAGTCCCGCGATGGCGACGAGATCGCCCGCTTCCACGCGCGCTACCGGCACGCGCGCCAATCCGCGGAACGCCAGCAGCTTGGTCACGCGCGTGCGCTCGATTTCTTTTCCATCCGCGCTCAGTGCCTTGATGACGCGGTTGACATTGATCGCGCCTGTTTCGATACGGCCCGTCAGGATACGGCCCAGATAGGGATCGGCTTCCAAGGTCGTCACCAGCATGGTGAACGGATATTCGTCGCCCGCCTTCTCCGCCGCTTTCGGCGTGGGAATATCTGCGACAATTCTGGCAAAGAGCGGCGACAAGTCCTTGCGATCATCTTTCAGATCGGCGACCGCCCAACCGTTGCGGCCGGACGCATACAAAACGTGGAAATCCAGTTGGTAATCGTTCGCCTCGAGCGCAAGGAAGAGGTCGTAGATGCTTTCCAGCGTCTCGTCCGGCTGCGCGTCCTGGCGGTCGATCTTGTTGATGACGACGATGGGTTTCAGGCCCAGCTTCAGGGCCTTGGACAGAACGAATTTGGTCTGCGGCATGACCGATTCCGCCGCATCGACCAGCAGCACCACGCCATCCACCATCGACAAAATGCGCTCCACCTCGCCGCCGAAATCGGCGTGGCCCGGTGTGTCGACGATATTGATGCGGTGGCCTTCCCATTCGACCGAGGTGGCTTTGGCCAGAATGGTAATGCCGCGCTCGCGCTCCAAGTCGTTGGAATCCATCGCGCGCTCGTCCATGTGCTGGTTGTCGCGGACGGAGCCGGACTGCTTCAGCAGCTGATCGACCAGCGTGGTCTTGCCGTGGTCGACGTGAGCAATAATGGCGATGTTACGAATATCCATGGGGACCGGCGCGTTCGGGAGCGCGCGCTTATAGACGCCGCCCTTCGCAACCGCAAACCAAGCTTTCTAGAAGCGGCCGACCTCTTTGAGGCCCTATTTGCGGTCATTTGTATAAATGGCGACGAGCGGGAAGACCGGGCCGGAAAAACCGAGGGATTCCTTGAGGCTTTTGGCCACGGCCTGCACATCCTTGTCGTGCTCCCCGTCCGAAACCGGGTGTCCGGCGCGGCGCTGATGGGCGACCACGGCGATGGCCGTGGCATGATGGGCATCAGCCAGAAGCTTCAGCTGCCCCTGGCCGCCTCCCATTCCCCCGCCCGTTCCGGCAGCAAGAGCCCATCCGGGCCCGGAAGCGCCACCAGATCGACCTGGTGTGTTCCGGTCGCCCGGCCGATCCGGGTGTTGAAATCGAGGATGTGTTGATGCAGCCGCCAATCTGCGCAAGTCATTGCAGCGGCAAGCTTTTTGCGCCGATTCCAGAACATGAGGTTCCCCAACGCGAGTCCCGGAAGGGATCTTTCCTGCCCTTATTTACTATCGGCGCAAGACGACACGGCAACGGCCCTAAACTCCGCTTCACCAAATACAGACAGAAAGTGACTATTTTGGATTGGAACGGGGCCGCGCCGATGGGTATTGCCATGTGCCGGACGCAGGTTTTCGGTAGGGCGGAACGGCTCACCGGATGCCAGCGCGCCAGATGGGAAGCGCGCCCGCAAAACAGATTATCGGGACTTCAGGGCGGCGCTGCCGTCCCAAGCAGATTTGGATGACGATGAATATCAGGATGCCCGATTCTCTTCAGGCTGCACCCGCGGCGGTAAAAGGTTTTCCGCAAGCCGTCCGGCAGGCCAACCCGCGCACGCGCCTGATCTTGGGCATCGGGGGCATCTTGCTCGCGATTGTTTTGGCGTGGTGGATCACCGGGTTGCTGGCGCCGGCGCCGAAGCCGCATGTGCCGGCCGCGCCGGTCGAAGTCGCGCAAGTGGGCCGCAAGACCGTCACGGTCTCGGAGCACACTATAGGAACCATCGTGGCCAATGCGACAGTCCAGGTCACGGCGCAGGTTTCAGGACAGATCGTTTCGGTGAATTTCAAGGAAGGCGATATCGTTCATCAGGGCGACACTCTCTTCCAGCTCGATCCGCGCCCGTTCAAGGCTGCGCTCGATCAGGCGACAGCAAACATGAATCGCGATCAAGCGACCTTGGTGAGCGATCAGAAGGATGCGATCCGCTACACCACATTGCAGAAGCTGGGTGCGGTCGCCAGTCAGCAAACCGATCAGGCTGTCGCCGCAGCGAAGGCGATGGCGGCGACTGTCGTAGCGGACAAAGCGGTCGTGGATAGCGCGAGGCTGAATCTCAATTATTCCACCGTGAAATCGCCGGTGGACGGCAAGACCGGGCCGATCCTGATCCAGATCGGCAATCTCGTCGCCGCGAACCAGACGAATCCGCTCGTCACCATCGCACAGATCCATCCCGTGAAAGTGTCGTTCTTCCTGCCGCAGAACGACCTGCCCGCAATCCAGCAGCACATGGCTACGGGCAAGATGGACGCGACCATCAAGGTCGAAGGCAATGGCGGCAAGACGCTTTCGGCGCCCGTCGATTTTGTCGGCAATGCGGTCAGCAACCAGACCGGCACGATCGAGCTGCGCGCGACCTTCCCCAATCTCGACAATGTTCTGGTGCCCGGGCAACTCGTCGATACCAGCGTGACGCTGAACGAGATCGACAACGCCACGGTGGTTCCGCATATCGCGGTGAACCAGGGACCGGACGGCAACTATCTGTGGCGGGTCACCAAGGACAAAAAAGCCGAAATGGTGCCGGTGGATGTCCTTTATGACGATGGCGCGCAATCGGCCGTCAAAGGAAACGTAAAGCCGGGTGATCGGGTGATCACGGTGGGCGCGCTGCGCGTCGTCGATGGCACCAAGGTCAGCGTCACCAAGGCACGGCCCGGCGAACAGCAGGAGCAGTCGCCCGCGGGCGCACAATGAACGTTTCAGGACCCTTCATTCGCCAACCGGTGATGACGACGCTGCTGATGGCGGCGCTCGTCATCTTCGGCACATTTGCCTATATGACATTGCCGGTCAGCGAACTGCCGAACGTCGATTTCCCGACGATTTCGGTGTCGGCGAGCCTGCCGGGTGCCGATCCGGAAACGATGGCGTCGTCGGTCGCAACACCGCTGGAGAACCAGTTCTCGAATATCGCCGGCGTCAGCTCGATGACGTCGCAGAGTTCGTCCGGTTCGACGCAGATCACGCTGCAATTCGATCTCGACCGCAACATCGACGGCGCGGCAGAAGATGTCCAGGCGGCGATTCAGGCTGCTTCCAGCAAGCTGCCGCACGACATGCCCAATCCGCCCACCTTGCGGAAGGACAATCCGTCGGACAGCCCGATCCTGTTCCTCGCCCTCAGCTCCAGCACATTGCCGATCTACGATGTCGACAAATATGCCGAGAACCTGCTCGCCCGGCAGATCTCGACGCTTTCCGGCGTGTCGGAGGTCGATGTGTTCGGCTCGCAAATCTACGCCGTGCGCGTGCAGGTCGATCCGAACGAGATGGCGGCGCGCGGTATCGGCATCGATCAAGTCGCAACCGCGCTTGCGAACACCAATGTCAATCACGCGACGGGAACACTGAACGGGCCGTCGCAAGCCTCGGTGATCCACACCCAAGGCCAGCTCGAGGACGCGGCCAGCTATAACAAGCAGATCATCGCCTATAAAAACGGTGCGCCCGTGCGCGTCGGCGACATCGGCAAGGCGGTCGACAGCGTCGAAAACAATCTGGTCGCGAGCTGGTATGACGGACATCGATCGGTCGCGCTCGCCATCCGCCGCCAGGCCGGATCGAACACGATCCAGGTCGTCGACGAGATTTACAAGGTCCTCCCGCAGTTCGAGCAAGTCCTGCCCAAGGGCGTGAAGCTCAGCATCGTGCACGATCACAGCGAGTCGATCCGCGCCTCCGTCGCCGATGTGCAGGACACGCTCTTGATCGCCGCAGTGCTCGTGGTGATGGTGATCTTCCTGTTCCTGCGCGCGTTGTCGGCAACGATCATCCCCTCGCTCGCCCTGCCCATCGCGGTGATCGGCACCTTCGCCGGCATGGCGCTGTTGGGCTACGGCCTCGACAACCTGTCGCTTCTGGCTTTGACCCTCTCGGTCGGCTTCGTCGTCGACGATGCCATCGTCATGCTCGAAAATATCGTGCGCCATGTCGAGGAAGGCGAGCGCCCGGCCGATGCCGCGCTGAAGGGCTCGCGGGAAATCAGTTTCACCATTCTCTCGATGACGTTGTCGCTGTCAGCCGTGTTTATTCCGCTGGTGTTCATGGGCGGCATCCTGGGGCGGTTGCTGCATGAGTTCGCCGTCACCATCGTTCTGGCCATTGTGATTTCCGGCGTCGTTTCCGTGACCTTGACGCCGATGCTGTGTAGCCGCTTTCTCAAGCCCGGAAAAAATGCGGAGCACGGCAAGTTCTATCATCTGGCCGAACACACATTCGATACGCTGCAGGCGCGCTATGAAGCAAGCCTGCGTTGGGCCATCGGCCATCATCGCTTCATCTTCGCGCTCTTCGCGCTCAGCTTTCTGGCCACCATCGGGCTCTTCATGGTCAGCAAGGAGGACTTCATCCCGAGTTCCGACACGGGGATGATCAGTGGGTACAGCGAGGCTTCCAATTCGACCTCCTTCGCGCAGATGGTGAAATATCAGAAGGAAGCGACCGCGATCGTCGCGAAGGATCCCAACGTCGCGGGTGTTCTGTCTTTCGTCGGTGGCGGCGCGCGCAGCGGCAGCAACGAAGGCCGCATCATCATGCACTTAAAGCCGATGAGCGAACGCAGCCTGAAGGCGGATGCCATCATCGACGAGCTGAGGCCGAAACTTGCCAAGCTTCCAGGGCTTCAGGTCTATCTGCAGAACCCGCCGGCGATCCGCATCGGCGGCCATTCCACCAAATCCCAATATCAATACACCCTGCAGGGTTTGGATCAGGCGCAGCTCGAACTCTACTCGAACAAGCTTGTCGATGCGCTGTCGAAGCAAAAGGGCTTCGAGGACGTGACGAGCGATGCTGCGGCGGCAGGCCCCGCCGTCGATGTGAAGATCGACCGCGACCGTGCGGCGGCGCTGGGCGTCACCGTCGCCAGCATCGAGACCGCGCTCGGCGCTGCTTATGGCGGCCAGCAGGTCTCGACGATCTACGGAAGCTCCAACCAATATTGGGTGATGCTGGAATTGACGCCGAAGGATCAGTTCCAGGCGTCCGACCTCAACAAGCTCTACGTGACCTCGCAAAGCGGCGCGCTGGTCCCGCTGTCGGCGGTGACCACACACACCGCCGGCACCATGCCGCTGGTGGTCAATCATCTGGGGCAACTTCCAGCCGTCACCGTGTCCTTCGACCTGGGACCGGGCATGGCGCTGAGCGATGCCGTTTCCGCCATCACGCGCATGCAGACCCAGATCGAGATGCCGAGCACGATCACCGGCAGCTTCCAGGGTACGGCGCAGGCGTTTCAGAGCTCCCTGAGCAATATGGGCACCCTGCTCTTCATCGCCATCATCACCGTCTACATTATTCTGGGCATTCTCTATGAGAGCTTCATTCATCCGCTGACCATCCTGTCGGGGCTGCCGTCCGCGGCGGTGGGCGCGCTCATCACGTTGTGGCTGTTCGGCGTGCCGCTCAGCATCTACGCCTTTGTCGGCATGATCATGCTCATCGGCATCGTGAAGAAGAACGCGATCATGATGATCGACTTCGCGCTGGTGCGGGAGCGCACGGAAAACGTCCCGCCGGAAATCGCCATCTTCGAGGCCGCGGTGATCCGCTTCCGCCCGATCATGATGACGACGGCGGCCGCGCTGATGGGAACACTGCCGATCGCCATCGGCTTCGGTGCCGGCGGCGAGACCCGTCAGCCGCTTGGTTTGGCCGTCGTCGGCGGGCTGCTGGTGTCGCAGCTTCTGACGCTCTACATCACGCCGGTGATCTACATCTACCTGGACGAGCTGGGCCAGCGCTTCTCGCGGGGCCACCGGCACAAGCCCGCGCCAAGCCCGGCCGAGTAAAACTTTCACCTCCTTTGCGATGCGCACAAAGAAAAAGAGCGCCGGGTTCCCGGCGCTCTTTCCAAATGATACTCGGCTTCGCTTAGTAGCGGATGCCGAGGCGGACGCCGAAGGTCCGCGGGTCGCCCAAGAAGGCGTTCGTGTAGAGACCCGACGACGAGCTGGTGAGGTATTCGCCCGTCACATAGGTCTTGTCGAACACGTTCTTCACGAAGGCTTGCGCGTACCAGACGTTATCCGGCGAGTTCAACGTGATCTGGGCGTTCATCACGTCCCAGGATTTGATGAGGTCCGCCGGCGTGTGGAAGATGCGGCCCCACATGTGTGACTGCCAGTAGTAGTCGACACGCGGAACGAGGCTGTATCCACCGTCCATATTGAAGGTGTACTGCGCGCCGACGCTGATGGTCGTGTCCGGCGTCTGCTGCAGCTGGTTCCCGTTCAGACTGATCGGAACACCCGTCAAACTGCTTCCCGGGGCTGAAGGATCCGACTCCGCGTAACCCTGCGCGGCAAGGAAGGCCGCGAGTTGCGGAGACGGCGAGCAGCTTCCGTAAGCCGCATTGGCAACGCCCACGTTGGCCAACGCGTGCTGACCGCCCGGAGGCGCCACGAACTGGGCAACCTGCGGGCCCGAAGAACTGGGAACGAGCGTATAGCCAGACGGCAGCGCGACCGGACCTGGATTGAGATCGTAGATCACGCAGTTCTGGTTGGCGGACGCTGTGAGCGTGTTGTCCTTGACCAGAATGGCGCGCGGATCGCCACCCGTCGGGTTGCGCGTATCGATTTCAGACGTATTGGTGATGCCGCTGTGGGTCTTCGCGAAGTTCAGGTTGAACTGCAGATTGTCGGTCGCCAGCCAGACGAACTCGCCTTCCACGCCGTAGAGCTTGGCGGCGATGTTCTGGTTGATCGACGTATTGGCGATGATCGCAGAGACCTGAAGGCCCTGGTAATTGTAGTACCAAAGGTCCGCATTGGCCTGCAGGTGACCGTCGAGCAGAACGTTCTTGGTGCCCAATTCGTAGGCGTCGATCGACTCCGGCCCATAAGACGGGCTCAAGCTGGTGCTGCCGGCATTCGCCTGAACGCCAGGGTTGAAGCCACCGGCCTTATAGCCGCGCGAGTAGGACAGGTAGACGAGTGTCCGATCCGTGAAGTCCAGCTTGGGCGTCCAGTCCAGAACCGCGCGGCCTGTGTCGCTGTCGAACTTGTGGTGCAGATACGAACTATTGCCTGTGCAGGCTGGCGGCGTATCGGTGGGCAAACAAGCCGGCTGGTACGGAATAATATTATCCAGAGCGGCGGTTTCGTTGGACGTTCCGAGCGGGATGTAGCCACTCAACACGCCGATGCGCGCCGCTTCGGACTTGTAGTCTTCGTTGTAGCGGCCACCGACCGTCAACTTCAACAGGTCGGGAACGATGTCCCAATACACTTCGCCGAAGACGGCTTGCGACTTCAGATCGATGTCGCGTCCCATGTTGTGATAGTAGGACGGGCCGATCAGGCCGGCGGTGGGGATACCGTTAAAGGTAGCCGTGACGCCGCCCAACAGGATACCGGCGTAATCCAGCGAGTTCGCATTCACAAAGTAATTGGTGTTCTGGTCTGCCTTGAGGTAGTAGCCGCCGACCATGAAGTTGACCGGGCCTTCGAACTTCGAATTGAAGCGAAGTTCTGCCGATTCCTGCGATGCATTGCCACTCGCCTGATCAAACGAAGAGATGTTGGGCGAGTAATGGTTGATGGCGCCACTGCTGATGCCCAAACCGTGGGTATCCGACACTGGAAGCTGGCCGGGAACCGTCGTGAAGAACGGCGCATAAGCCGCCGCCAGATCCGGACGGCCTTCGGCCGACAGGAAGCCGAGGAACGTCCCCTCGGCTATCGCAAGGTTCGTAGCCCCCAGCGGCGGACCGAAGGTGTTGGTGTAGCTCTGCTGGTTGAAGTAATTGCCGTGCGCGGCGCCACCGACAAACGTGGCGTCGAGCCACTCCGTCAAATTCTGCTTCACTTCAAACGCGATCTGGGTTCCCTGCTGCTTGTTGATCGGATCGAAATCGTCGTTGACCTTGCGATAGTCCGACGGGTTCGAATTCGGCGGTGCTGTGTATGGTGCCGACGTATCCGTCAAACCCATGGCGGTGGCCAGACTGTTGCCTGCAGCAAAGCCGCCACCGTAATACCCCTGAATGACAGCCGTCGTTGTGGGGGTGCCTGGGAACAATGCTGCCAACGAACCCGGGCCGGCTCCAAGAAGGGCCGCGACATTGGCCCCGCCGCTGCCGGCTCCGGCAGCGTTTGGTACAATCGACCCCAGGAAGTAGTTCAACTCCGTGACACCGGCAGCGCCATCTACACCTGCGATGATGCCCGTCGGGACGGGGCCGGTGACTGTGGCAAGGCCGAACGCGCCAGAGAGAGCCGCTGACACACCCTGCTTGCTCGCGAGAATGTTGAGATAAGTCGCGTTGAGGTTCACGTCACCGGTTGTCGGCGCGGCGGGCGTGCAGCCCAGAACGCCCGTCGGATCGTTGGCGCAGAGTTCCTTGTCGGCGCGGGCGCGGTGATCGTCTTCCTTGTACGTATCGACAACGAGATCGACGGTCGTGCGGTCGGAAGGCTGCCAACGTACCGAACCGCGGAGACCCCACTGGCTGCGGTCGTTCTGCTTGGAGCCGTCGGCGATGTTGGTGGTGAAGCCATCATGGGTCTGGTAATTGCCGGCGATGCGCAGGCCGAGCTCGTCGGTGATGATCGGAATGTTGACCATCCCGTTCACTTCCCAGGCATTGTAATTGCCATAGGAGATGTCACCCGCCGCGCTGAAGGAATCCAGCACCGGACGGTTTGGAGCGACGTTCACCACGCCGCCGGTCGCGCCGCGTCCATACAGTGTGGACTGCGGGCCGCGCAGAACTTCGAGGTCCTGCAGGTCGTAGAACGAAGCACCATCTGTCGGGGGCGCCGCGAGGAAGACGTCGGCGAAGTTGATGGCAACGCCGGATTCAGCGCCACCGCCGACAGCGGTGATACCGATACCGCGAACCTGGAAGTTGGCGCCGCCGAAATTGCCCTGCGAATAGGTGACGTTCGGCGTGGCGAACTGAAGATCGGAGAATTTCTGAATCTGATGCGCCGCGAGGTCTTGCGCTGTATAGGCGGTCACCGCGATCGGCACCGACTGGATGTCTTCCGATTTCTTCTGGGCTGTGACGACGACTTCTTCGATTTGCGCGAAGGCCGGCGCCGCGAGTGCGGACGAAAGCAACAAAGCGCTGATTAAAGTTACAGACCGACCGGTCCGCGCAGAACGCGTAGCAGACATTTCCAGGGCTCCCCATTGCATCCGCCTTGATGGCGAGATGTCACGCAATCCCCCCTCTCCACGACGGAGAGGGAACATGGCTATTTTTTCAGGAGAAACTCTGGATGAGGCAAATTGCCCCCGCAAGAAGATTTCCGCAGACCGCTTTTTCCAGCGCTATTTGATCCGAGGCTTGTGCCCGGAATGTCACACAATTACGACCGTCCCGGCCCGTTAAGCCAAAATACCGGTCATTCTAAAACGCGCGGCAGGCTTGCCCGAAAAAGGGGCACCGAAAGGCCGGCGCCCCTGATTCTCGAACGGCCTAGTAGTGGATGCCTGCCGTGATGCCGAACGTCCGGGGATCGCCCAGGAATTCGTTGGTCGACAGGCCCGAGGTGGCGCTGGCGAGGTATTCGCCGGTTACGTTGTTGCTGTCGAACACGTTTTTCACCCACACCGACGCGTACCAGAGGTTATCCGGCGCGTTCAGCGTGATCTGCGCATTGCCGACGCCCCAGGCTTTGATCCGGTCCGCGTTGTCGTTGAAGATTCGCGAGAACATGTGGGACTGCCAGTAATAGTCCGCGCGCGGGACCAGGCTGTAACCGCCGTCCAGATCGAGGGTGTACTGCGCACCCACGCTGGCGGTGAAGTCCGGCGTGTTCTGCAGCTGGTTTCCCTTCAGATTGACGAACGCGCCCGAGCCCGAGCCCTTGCCGGTCGGATCGGTATGCGTGTAGCCGAACGCCGCCAGCAGCGGGTTGAGCGCCGTGCTGCACGAACCGTAGTTCGTGTTCGCGACACCATGCGCCGCCAGCGCATGACTGCCGCCCGGCGGTGCGAAGAAGAGTCCGCCCGCGCCAGCACCGGCCGCCGCTGCCAGGAACGCCGGATTGTCCGCCGGCGAAACCGTCTGTCCGCCCGTCATATAGAGCACGCAGTTCTGACCGGAGGTCGGCGCCAGCGTCGCATCCTTCACGAGAACCACATCGCTGCGGCCCGCTGTCGGGTTGCGATCGTCGACGAGCTCGGAGTTTCCGATGCTCGACTGCGTCGTGCCGAAGCTGAGGTTGAACTGCCAATGCGTATCCGGCGCCCAGAACAATTCGCCTTCCACGCCCCAGAGCTTGGCGTTGATGTTCTGGTTGACCGAGGTGTTGTTCTCGATCGCGGAGACCTGAAGACTCTTGTAGTCGTAGTACCAGACATCGGCGTTGGCCTGCAGCGTGCCGTCCAGCAACAGGTTCTTGGTGCCGACTTCGTAGGCGTTGATCGATTCCGGCGCATAGCTCACCGGCACGCCCAGACCGGGCGCCACGCCCGGGTTGAAGCCGCCGGCCTTATAGCCGCGCGCGTAGGATGCGTAGATCAACGTCTGGTCGGTGAAATCCAGCTTCGGCGTGTAGTCGGCGACGAAGCGGCCGGTCAGCTTGTTGTAGGTCACGTTGTTTTGCTGCCAGGCCTGAACGCCGGGCGTCGATCCATCGAAGTCCACGCCCTGCGCGGTAAGACCGGAAATAACGTCATTCGCGTTTCCAGTCGTTCCAATCGGGATCAGGCCGTCGAGCAGTTCGATACGGCCGGTCTGGCGCTTCTCGTCTTCCGTCCAACGCAGGCCGGCGGTGAACTTCAGCAGGTCCGGGATCGCGTCGTAGTAGACTTCGCCGAACACCGCCTTGGATGTCAGCGTGTCCTCGTGGCCGTTGTTGTTGTAATAGCCCGGCCCGAAGATGCAGCCCGACACGCCGCACAGCGCGGCAGCCGCAGGGGTCGAGAGCCCTTCAATTCCACCAAGAATAATCGACGGATAATCCAGCGTCGGCGTATCGACGAAGTAGTTTCCCGTCGTCTTCGTGCGCAGATAATAACCGGCGAGCATGAAGTTGAGCGGGCCCTGGAAGCTCGAATTGAAGCGCCATTCCGCCGAGTACTGGCGCGAATAGCCGTTCGACTGGTCGAACGCGGTCGCCTGCGGCGTGAACTTGGCGATGTCGCCGCTGATCAAGCCGAGATTGCCCGGATTGGAAACCGGCAGCTCACCCGGATGCGAGAAAAACGGCGCGTAATTCGCCGCGTAGGCCGGACCGCCGAGCGCGCTCATCAGGCCAAGGAAGGTCCCTTCCGATGTCGCCAGGCGCACCGGGTCGAAGTTCAATCCGTTGACGTTGTTGTAGCTCTCCTGGGAGAACGTCGTAGAGCGGTCGTAACCGACAACCAATGTGGAATCGAGCCAGTCGGTGACGTTCTGCTTCCAGTTCAAAGCGTAGAACGCGTCGGTCGCCTTATATTTCGGATCGAAATCCGAATTCACCTTGCGCGGATCGGACGGGTTACAGAAATCCGTTCCAACGCAAGCCGCCGGGGTCGCCGGTGGCGTCGACAGATCGTAGAGACCGAGCGCGGCGCCGAGGCCGGCAAGCGGAGTTCCTGCGAACGCGGAGTTGAAACCCTGCACACTGGAAGCGATCGTCGACTGCCCCGCATTCAGATTGACTTCGCCGTTCGACAGCGTGTCCGGCAGACAGCCCAGCGTTCCGGTCGGATCGGACGTGCAGAGCTGCTTCTGCGAGCGCATGCGGTTGTCGTCTTCGTGCGAACCGGCAACGATGAGGTCGATGGTGGTGCGCGCCGTCGGCTGCCAGCGCAGCGTGCCGCGCAGAGAGTATTGATCGCGGCCGTCGAGCTTGTTGCCGTCGGCTACGTTCTTCACGAAGCCATCGCGATTGAGCCAGTCGCCGGCGAGGCGCAGGCCAAGCTCGCCCTCGATGATGGGGACGTTCACCATCCCCTTCACTTCCTGATAATTGTAATTGCCGTAGGAGGCTTCGAGGTCGGAGTGGAATTCGTCGAGATTCGGCTTGGCGGTGATGACGTTCACCGTGCCGCCCGTGGCGCCGCGTCCATAGAGCGTTGACTGCGGGCCGCGCAAAACTTCGATCCGGTCCAGATCGTAGAAATTGGCTTCGGCGAGGGGCGGGTTCGACAGGAAGACGTCATCTTCATGGACCGCAACGCCCGATTCCGCGTCGTAACCGACAGCGGTGATGCCGATGCCGCGGATCTGGAAATCGGAACCGGTGAAGTTGCCCTTGGTGTAGCTCACGTTCGGGGTCGAGAACACGAGGTCCTTAAACTGGGTAATCTGCTTGGCCTTCAAATCGCCCGCCGTGAACGCGGTGATCGCGATCGGAACGGTCTGGACGTCTTCGCTCTTCTTCTGCGCGGTGACGACGACTTCTTCGATCTGGGCGAAGGCGGGCGCGGCGAGAGCGGTGGAAATAAGCAGTGCGCCGATGAGGGTGGCGGACCGGCGTGTCCGTACGGAACGCGTAACTGACATAAACTGACTCCCTGGTTCTGTTCGTTCCCCGGGCGCCGGAGCGGCGCTCGATCAAAACTGTCAGCGGCTTCTTCTTCTGAGGCGGAAGCGCGTTCCAAACGGATTGATGGATGGAATTGCTGCGGTGCGGAGAGAAATGCTGTCCGCGTTTTTTCTTCAAGAAGATTTATCAAGTAAACCGCGGACGATGATGATTTGTCAGATCAGCGTGTTTGCGGCGCAACACTCGAATTAGTGAATAGTATCAATCGTAACATGGCCATTTCGATGCGCTGCAATGATACTTTTACAAATGTGATAATTTCAGGCATTGCTGCAGCGCAGTGGGAAATGCCTTTGCAAGCGATTCATAATCGTGCATCTCGTTATAAATCTGCGCGGAAATCCTGATGCAGAATGCATCCTCAAAAACATAAGCGGGGATTATTGCGCCGCAGCATTCGCGAATGCGCGCGATGAAGGACGCAGCACGTCCGGGCTCTACCGGTGACGGCCGCGACGTCAAGCACGCCATAGCGCCGCGCATGGTTACTGGCGCGGTAACGATCATGCCCAATTCGTCGGCAAGCGTTTCGGAAGCCTTCGCCGCGAGGTCGCGATTACGCGTCACTAGTGATTCGCCGCCGAGAGAATCGTGAAAGCGCGCCGCGGCTTCGAAACAGAGCCAGGGTGTCACATCGCGCGTACCGATCCAGTCGAAGGCGTGGGTATAGCCATCCGGTGCACCATGCGAGAGCACGACGGGAAGCGTTTGCGCCTGTCGCCGCGGCGCGGTCCACAGAAGCCCGCAGCCTTTGGGCGCGAATAGCCATTTGTGCGCATTGCCCGTGTACCAGTCTGCGCCGATGGCTTCGACACTAAGCGGCAGATGCCCCGGCACATGCGCCCCATCGACAAGCACCGCGATGCCGCGCGTATGCGCGGCCTTCACGATCTCAGCGACGGGGAAGATCATCGCGGTAGCGGAGGTGATGTGATCAACGATGAGAAGCTTTGTGCGGTCCGAAAAGCTTTTCGCGATGGCTTGGACGACCTGCTCTTCGCTTTCCACTACAAGCGGGACTTGCGCCACGGCCACCGTCGCGCCAAAGCGCGCGGTCCATATCCGCATCGCTTTCATCACCGCGCCATAAGCATGGGAGGTGGTGACGATTTCGTCGCCCTCGCGCAGGCCGAACGAGGCCAGCACCGAATTCACCGCGGCGGTAGCATTCTCGCAGAAAACCCAGTCATTGGCCTTGCCGCCGAAGCGCTCTGCAGCAATGCCAGCGAGCCGGCGCAGTTCGCCGGGCAGTTCATCGCGAAAAAATCCCGTCGCATTGCTTTCGATATGCACGCGCCAGCGATCCTGTTCGGCGCTCACCACTTTGGGCACGGCGCCATAAGAGCCGTGATTGAGATGGACGAGTTCAGGCGAAAGCTGGAACAGGCCGAGTGCGGCGCGGCCTTCAGGCGTGCTTGGGGAAAGGTCCGATTGGGAAGGGTTGCTCATCGCGCGCGAAGACTATGAAGGCCACCAGCTCGAACAGATATTGCACGAGATTGGCGCCAAAGCCCTTCAATTCCTCATTCGCCCTGCCATTGACGGCGAACAAAACGAACTGCACCAGCGCGATGGCGAAGAGAATATGCAGCACGAAATAGGCGAGAATGCCGTAACCGATGGCATAGAAAAGACGCGCAGCGGGAAATGGCGGTCTCGGCTCGACATGTGGCGGCGGCGGCGGCGGCGGTTGATATCCGGCGTTCGGGTTATCGCTCATATCGGCCTCCATCGCAGGACCAATTCCCGCTCCCTCTATGTGGTTACAACGCTTCGGCCTTCAAGCGGTTCACCGGATCAAATAATCCAGCCAGAAGCAGGCCCGCCGCGTAGCCGCCCAAATGGGCCTGCCAGGCGACCTGCCCCACGCCCAGCGCGCCGAATGGCGTCAACCCGACCACAAGGTTGATGGCCACCCAGGCGAACGACCACAGCATGATGCGCTGCGAGAAGATCGGCGCCATAGGTTGTGGCGGAACGTATTCATTCCCTTCCCGGCCGATCAGCCGAAAGGCAACTGCCATCAACCCGGCGATCGCCGCCGATGCACCGACCGCCGGATCGGGCGATGCCCAGGCGAGCGCCAGCTGCGCAAACGCTCCCGCGACGCCGCACAAGAGAAAGAAGAGCAAGAAGCGCGCGGCCCCGAAACGGCGGACCACGACCGGTCCGAATGCCGTGAGCCAGAGCGTATTGACGATGACATGCATCCAGCTGCCATGCAGGAACATATAAGTCACGAAGGGCAATGCGCGTTCGAGCAGCGAACCGGGATCGACGTGATTGGCGGCGAGCCACGCCGCCGAATAGCGCGCAGGCGCGAAACCGTAGTCCAGGATGATGCTGTCGTTGAGTGCCTGCGGCACGAAGCTCTGCGCGGCGTAGACCGCCAGCAAAATCGCAACAAGCACGGTGACCGGCCAGGGCAGACGCAGAAACGGTTCGCGCCCATGCTCTTCGGGAAGCTCATGCCGCGGTGTGGTGGCATCCATATCTTATTGTGCGCGCATCAGCGCCGCTTCGACCAGCGGCAGGCGATCATTGCCGAAATACATGTCGTCCCTGTTCACAAACATCGTCGGCGAGCCGAAGCCGCCGCGCGCGATCACTTCTTCGGTGTTGGCGCGCAGCTTGTCTTTTATATCTTGCGCCGCTGCGCGCGCGAGGATCGCGTCAGGGTTAAGAACGGCTTCGCGGCAGACATCGGCGATCACCTCCGGCTTGCTCACGTCTTTCAGATCACTCCAATAGGCTTTGAACGCTCCGCGCGCGAAATCGATCAGTTTTCCTTCTTCATCGGCGGCGAGGCAGCAGCGCATCTCCAGCACCGCGTTAACCGGAAAGGGCTGCGGCTTGCCGATTGTAATGCTCGCGAGCTTCGCCCAATCCTGCAGATCCTTCCCGGAATAGGACGCTTTCCTCGGATCGGGGTTCGCGCGCCGTTCGTACACATCCTGATTCACGGCGTTGAACACCCCGCCAACCAAAATGGGACGCCACGAAACTTGCGCGTGGGTGCGGGCGATCACGTCATGGATGCGGGTGAAGGCGAGATAGGTCCAGGGCGAAGAGCAATCGAAGAAGAATTCCAGCGTGGCCAAAGTGTGTCTCATTTCCAGTGATTATCTGGGAATCTAACCAAGTCCGTCCCGCTTTGAAACATCGCGAGCCTTAATGCGCGTTAGGAACTGGCATGGCCGTTGCTCCCTCACGCTCGGAACAACAGGCACAGCATCATGTCACAACGTCTCAAAATGGTTTGCCTCGCAGCGGTCCTCGGCGCTTTCGCCGCGACGCCGTCGATGGCGCAGGTTGCAGGCTTCAACGACGCCGGCTCCTACAACTCGGGCTACGGCATGAGCGCCGGCAGCGCCCAACAGCCCGCCGATGTCTCGCTGCGCGACAGCAATGGCAACCTTTCTGTGGTGAACGGCCAGTTCACCACCTCGACGATGGCCAGGGCCACGGGCGTGCAGAACATGAGTTCGCTCGGCCAGAACTCCGGCGTCGGATTTGGGAACAGCTCGAGCGGCACGGCCTCTGCAATAGGCAACTCACTGAACGTAATCACGACCGGCAGCAACAACACCGTCATCGTGAACTCGCACCAGACCAACAACGGAAACCAGACTGCCACAGTGACCACAAACGGCCACTGAGAACCTTGAAGGAAAAAGGGAAGCCCCTCCCATGACCTCGCGCGGACGTAAAATCCTGACCAGATCCCTGGTCTTCGGCTTTGCAGCCATCGCCTTGTGCGGCTGCATCACGCCGGAAGCCTCGACCGAAACCGGCCGTTACACGGCGCCGATCGGCGGCTCACCCGTCATCGCCAACGAGACTCCTTATTCGTCCGGCCTGCGCTGCATGGCGAACTACACCCGCGCCAAGCCGGTGCGCATCGCGGTCGGCCAGGTCGCCGACTACACGGGCAAGATCAGCTCGGACAATTCCGGACGCGAGATCACACAGGGCGCCGCCCTGATGGCGATGAGCGCGCTCTCCAAGGCGGGCGTTCCGCTGGTCGAGCGTTTCGACACCTCCGTCGCCGAGATGGAATTGAAATACGCCAACAACAAGCTGATCTCCGGCGACGGCCCGCAGAACGGCCCGGCCGGCAGCGACTATCGCAAGATTTTCGCAGGCTCGATCCCAGGCTCCGATTACTACCTCGTCGGCGGCGTGACCGAAGTGAACTTCAACATCCGCTCGATGGGCGCCAGCGCCGATGGCGGCGGCACCGCGACGGATGCGGTGAAGGGCACCGCCGGCGCGAACATGTATGTCATGAATGTGGGCCTCGACCTGCGCCTCGTCGACACCAACACACTCGAAGTCGTGGACGTGATCTCCTACCAGAAGCAGATCATCGGCCGTCAGATTCAGGCCGGCGTGTTCGACTTCCTCGGCCATACCTTCTTCGATGCCAGCCTCGGCGAAAGCGCGCTGGAGCCGATCCAGCTCGCGGTGCGCTCGGTCGTCGAACGCGCGGTGCTGGAGATGGTTTCGCGCCTCTATCACGCGCCGGCCAGCGCGTGCCTCTCGAACTTCGGAACGTCGGACGATCCGCTCGCGGGTCCCGGAGATAACAACCCCAGCCCGCCTCGCATGGCAAACGCAGCAGCACCCACAATCAAGGAGAACCACTATGACACGTCTCGCCAAGACCCTTATCATGGCTACAGCAACGCTGACCCTAATGACGGCCTCGGCCTTCGCGGACAGCAGCAATGACGGAGGCGTTTCCAACGTCCTCAACGGTCAGGTCAATCTGAACAACCAGACCGCGACGCTGAACCTCGACACCGGCAACGTGCAGGGGAATATCTCCGGCGCCGCGGTGGCCGGCGGCAACGCCATCGACATCACCACGATGAACAACACCAACGTGATCAACAACCAATACGTCTCGACGCAAAACATCGACTCCGATGTGTATGCCAACATTAACAATGTCGGCGGCACCACAGACCTGACCAGCCAGTCGGTTTGCAACTCGGCGTCGATCTCGATGGACCCGACTTCGACCAACGTCGACTCCACGCAGGAGTGCAAGGCGAACGATCCGTCCGCCACGCTGCACGCGAATGTCTCGAACACGAACAACGACGTCTCGCTGGCATCGATGGCCGTCAGCAACACCTTCGAGGAAGACACCAACGCGCCTTATGGCAATGTCAATAACTGGCAAATTAACCGCGCCGCGGTGAACGCCTCGACGACCGCCAATGTGACGAACGTCAACGGCAACGTGTCGGCTTCGGCCACCGCTATCGGCAACACCGGTCAGATCATCCATTACTCGACCGGGCAATAATCAGCGTTCCGCGCAGGCATTCGCCGGGGGCAACGGCGCGTGCCGGAAGAGGGAGGGCTTCAAAGCCCTCCCTCTTTTTTTGTGCGCCAAGGCGTGGAATGAATTCGCCGGGGTTTGGGGGCTGCGGATCATGCGCGTTGCGGTGGTGTTGTGTTGTGCGGGCCTGTTGCTCGCCGGATGCGGCAAGAGCAAGCCGACGCCGGAAGAACTCGCCACTCTGAAGCCCGCCGACCCGGCGCTCGCCAGTCTTTACGATCATTCTTGCAAGGCTTGTCACGCGGTCGCCGATTCTGGCGCGCCGCTCGTCCACGATCACGAGGCCTGGGATCAGCGCTGGCAGAAAGGCCTGCCGACGCTCGTCACCCACGCCATCACCGGATTCCAGGCGATGCCCGCCGGTGGGCAATGCAGCGCCTGCACGCGCGAAGATTATGAAAAGCTGATCCGCTTCATGGCGGACGAGGACAGGCAATGAGCGTGAACCGGCGTGATGTGTTGATCGGTTCGGGTGTCGGTGCCGCCGTGGTCGTTGGCGCGGGCGCACTCGGTTATGAGCGCGCGGTCTCGGACAAACCGGAGCCGCCGGCGCCCCCTGCCACCAACGCCAAGGGCGATCTGGTGTGGCGCAACTGGTCCGGCATCCAGCATTCCTATCCGGAACTGCGCGTCGCGCCGAAATCGGAAGACGAGCTGGCGAACGTTCTGCGCGCGGCACAGGCGCCGATCCGCGCGGTGGGCGCGGGCCATTCCTTCATGCCGCTGGTGCCGACCGACGGCACTTTGATGACGCTCGACAACATCGCGGGCGTCACCGATGTGGATGCCAATGGCATCGCGACAGTGTGGGCAGGAACACGGCTGGGCGATCTTGGTCCCGCGCTGGCCGCCAAGGGCCGCGCGATGGCGAACCTGCCGGACATCAACAAACAATCGCTGGGCGGCGCGCTCGGCACCGCGACCCATGGCACCGGCAAGCACCTGCGCGCGATCCACGGCGATGTTGTCGGTTTGCGTCTCGTCACTGCCAAGGGCGAGATCATGGAGTGCGACGCCAGCAACAATCCCGATCTCTTCAACGCCGCGCGGGTGTCGATGGGATCGCTGGGTATCATCACGCAAGCCAAGCTCAAGACCATTCCCAACAAGCGGCTGCACCGCCGCGTGTGGCTGGAAGATTTCGACGAGACGGTGAGCAAGGCGGAAGAGCGCTGGAAGGCGCATCGCAATTACGAATTCTACGCCATCCCCTTCACCGGCCTCGCCGCCAATATCACGCATGACGAGACTGAAGAGCTGGCGCGCCCGCGCGGGCCGGACACCGATACGAGCTTCCTCGAAATGCTGAAAGGCGTGCGCAACCTGCTCATCTTCTCCACGCCCATGCGCAAGACGACGGCGAAGCTGCTGCTCGAAACCTTCGGCACGCCGGAAGAAGCGGTGGACGAAGGCTGGAAGCTGCTCTCCACCGAACGCCCGGTGCGCTTCAACGAAATGGAATTCCACATGCCGGCGGACGCGCAGCTTTCCGCGCTGAAGGAAGTTGTCGCCACCATCGAACAACATCGCCCCGATGTGTTCTTCCCCATCGAGACGCGCCGCATCGCCACCGACGATGCGTGGCTCTCGCCATTCCAGGGCGGCGAGCACGGCTCGGTCGCGGTGCATGCTTATTATAAAGACGACTATGACTTCTTCTTCACTCTGATCGAGCCGATCTTCCGCCGCCACGGCGGACGCCCGCATTGGGGCAAGCTGAACAATCTCAAGACCGCCGATTTCGCGAGCCTCTATCCGCGCTGGAACGACTTCGTCGCGCTCCGCCGCCAGATGGACCCGGAGGGACGGCTGATGAACGATTATCTCAAAGGCATCATGGCGTAACAATCACCTCCCCCTTGTGGGGAGGTCGATAAAATTCTGAGGTCCGGGAGCGGCAGCGAACGGACGCGAAGAATTTTTCGGGTGGGGGGGACCGCGCTCGACGATCACCCCCCACCCCAATCGCTTCGCTCTTGGACCTCCCCACAAGGGGGAGGTGATGGACCTGTTGCATCTCTCCACGATTGCCATAACCCTGCGCGCGCAAATCAGCGGGTGGGGCGCATGTCTGCTAAAGGTAAGGTTCTGGAAATCACGCTGCGAGGTCTGATCCTCGGCGTTCTCATCACGCTCGTGTTCACGGCGGCGAATGTCTATCTGGGCCTGAAGGTCGGCCTCACCTTTGCTACCTCCATTCCGGCCGCCGTCATCTCGATGGCGTTCCTTTCCGCCTTCAAGGATTCCACGATCCTCGAAAACAACATCGTGCAGACCGTCGCGTCGGCGGCAGGCACCTTGTCTTCCATCATCTTCGTGCTGCCGGGTTTGCTCATCGTCGGCTGGTGGGCGGACTTTCCGTTCTGGACGTCATTCTGGATCTGCGCATCGGGCGGCATCTTGGGCGTGCTGTTCACGATCCCGCTGCGCCGCGCGATGGTGACGACGTCCGATCTTCCCTATCCTGAAGGCGTCGCCGCCGCCGAAGTTCTCGAAGTGGGCGATGCCGCGCGCGGACAGGCCACGCGCGAGTCGCGCGAAGGCCTGATGGCGGTTGTGTGGGGCGCGATAGCCGCCGCCGGCATGGCCATCCTCGCCGCCACGCGCATCGCCACCGCGGAAGTCACCAAGTTCTTCGCCGTCGGCGCCGGCGCTTATAGCGGCATCGACATGGGGTATTCGCTGGCGCTGGTGGGCGCGGGTTATCTCGTGGGCCTTTCCGTTGGCATGGCGATGCTGCTCGGCCTTCTGATTTCGTGGGCGGGCTTCGTGCCTTATCTCACCTCGCTGCATCCGCTGACCGGCACCATCGACGCCTATACCGATCACATCTGGCGCACGCAGGTGCGTTTCATCGGCGCGGGGGCGATTGCGGTGGCGTCGGTGTGGACGTTGTTGAAACTCATCGGCCCGGTGGTGAGCGGCGTCATCGGCACCCTCTCCGCCTCGCGCGCGAACAAGGCCGGCGAAGGCGATCTCACCGACACCGATCTTTCGCCCGCCTGGATCGGTATCATCGCGATCCTCTGCTTCGCCGTCATCGGCTGGCTGCTCTACAGTTTCCTGCAGCCGACGGCGCTGGCCGGCAGCACACAATCGCTGATGATCGCGTCGATCCCCTTTGTGGTGATCGGCGGATTTTTGATCGCGGCGATCTGCGGCTACATGGCGGGGCTGATCGGCTCCTCCAACTCGCCGATCTCCGGCGTGGGCATCCTCGCCATCGTCACCTGCGCGACCGCGTTCGTGGCCGTCGTGCATCCCACCACCGACATGCAGAAACCGCTGATCGCGTTTGCGCTGTTCGCGACTGCCGTGGTGTTCGCCATCGCGACGATCTCCAACAACAACCTCCAGGACCTGAAGACCGGGCAACTCGTCGGCGCCACGCCGCGCGCGCAGCAATGGGCGCTGATCCTTGGCGTCATCGCGGGCGCAGCGGTGATTCCGCCGGTGCTGAACCTGCTCGCCAACGCCTTCGGCTTCGCGGGCGCGCCGAACCTGCACACCGTCACCGCGCAACCGCTCGCCGCGCCGCAAGCCACCCTCATCAGCGCGCTGGCGCAAGGCGTGATCGGCGGCAACCTGGACTGGAAGTCCATCGAGATCGGCGCGGTGGTGGGCGTAATCCTCGTCGCGCTCAATGAGTTTCTGGCCTGGCGCAAATGGCTGCAGCTTCCGCCGCTCGCCGTCGGCATCGGCATCTATCTGCCGATGAGCGCCACGCTTCCCGTCGTCGTCGGCGCGATCATCGGACATTTCTACGATGTTTGGGCAAACCGCACGAAGAACCCCGAATATTCCAAGCGCCTCGCCGTGCTGGTGGCGTCCGGCATGATCGTGGGCGAGAGCCTGTTCGGCGTGGTGCTGGCCGGGCTGATCGTGGCCTTCTCGTCCGACGCCCCGCTGGCGCTGGTGCCGGCGGACTTCGCTTACATGAACTGGATCGGGCTCGCCGTGTTCGTTCTGCTGATCGTAGTTCTCTATGGCTGGATCATGAGCCGCGCGCGGCACGAAGCGGCTTAGCGCTTCGCGATTGCTTCGCTCAAAGCGAGAACGTGCTTCGCCTGCTTCAAATGCGGCTGGTCGAGCATCTTGCCGTCGAGCGAGGCGACACCCGCGCCGTTCGCGAACGCGGCGACGACTTTCTTCGCATGCTCGACATCCGCGTCTGATGGCGTGAAGGCGGCGTTGATCGTCTCCACCTGATCGGGATGGATGGCGAGCATGCCGGAAAACCCTTCGCGCTGCGCCGCGCGGGCGACGCGCTCAAGTCCCTTCGTATCGCGAAAATCGGCGTGCAAAGTCTCGATGGCATCGACGCTGGCCGCCTTCGCCGCAATCAGCACCAGCGCCCGCACCATCTTGTGCACGAAGAGGAACTCGCCGTTTTCGTCGCGATTGGTGGCCGCGCCCAACGCCGCCGACAAATCCTCCGCGCCCCAGCTCATCGCGGCAAGGCGCGGCGGCGGATTGCGATATTCGCCCAATGTCAGAACGGCTGTCGGCGTTTCCGTGGCGACCGGTAGCAGCTTGATCGCGCCATGCGCCACGCCAGCCTTGGTTTCGCGCGTGGAGATATGATTGTCGATCTCGCGCAAGGTCTGCGGCCTATCCGGTTTCGGAATCACCAAACCCGCCGGCGCGCTCACCACCACCGACTCCACATCGCGGATGAAATCGTCGCTACCCAGCGGATTGATGCGCACCCAGATGGATTGCGCGTGACCGTCTTTCAGAAATTCCTTCACCAGCGCGCGTGCCGCGGGCCGGTTCTGCGCTGCCACCGAATCCTCCAGATCGAGGATCAGCGCATCTGCGGGCGATGACTTCGCCTTGGCGAGTTTCTTCTCGCTGTCGGCAGGCACGAAAAGCAGCGAGCGCAGGATCATTTCGGCTTCCCTAGCATCAGTGCGCTGCGTTTGCATTGCGCCACGATCTCGCCCTTCTGGTTGATTGCCTTGTGCAGGAAGGTGACGATGCCCTGCCCCGGCCGCGATTTGCTGGGGCGCGTCTCCAGCACCTCCGTCTCCACATGCAGCGTGTCGCCGTGGAAGACGGGTTTGGGAAAGCGCGCTTCGTCCATGCCGAGATTGGCGACGGTGGTGCCCAAGGTGGTCTCGCCCACCGAGATGCCAATCATCAAGCCGAGCGTGAACAGCGAATTGACGATGCGCGTGCCGAACTCGGTGCCCTTGGCATATTCCTCGTCGAGATGAAGCTGCGCCGGGTTATGCGTCATCGCCGTGAAGAAAACGTTGTCCGCCTCCGTCACCGTGCGCCTTATCGGGTGCGCGAACGTCTGGCCGACGGAAAATTCCTCGAAATACAAACCGGGCATGGGGCGAACCGTCAAATTTCGCGCTAATCTTTAGTCTGACCGCGCCATCGGGAACAGCCCCATGCCCAAGATCGACATCGCCGCCGTGCCGGAGCGCAAAGGCACCGGCTATCCGCCTCAGTTCAACGCGATGAGCATCGACCGTATCCGCCAACGGCTGGGCGATGCGGGCGGCCTCAAAGATTTCGGCGTCAATCTGATGCGCCTGCCGCCCGGCAACTGGTCGAGCCAGCGGCATTGGCATTCCCGCGAAGACGAATTCGTGTTTGTGCTGGAAGGCGAGCTGACCCTGATCGAAGATGGCGGCGAAACGGTGCTGCACGCGGGCGATTGCGCGGCGTTCCCGAAGAACAGCGGCAATGGCCATCACATGATCAACCGGTCGAACGCAATGGCGATATATCTCGAAGTCGGCTCGCGCTGGCCGGATGACGTCATCACCTGCTCCGACATCGACATGATGAGCCCCGCCTCCGACGGCCGCTTCCTGCACAAGGACGGGACGCCGTACGGGGAGTAAAGCGCGATTCCTATGGCCTACTACGTCGGAGTGTCGGCAAACGGATACGCTGCAATCTGAAATGCATCTTCATAGATAACATAGCCCGGGCGTTCCGTCTTCAGCACTTCAACCGAGATGTCATGCAGTTCTAACATCGCAACAAAGGCGCGCATCTGAGATATGTGGTCTGTTGCGGTATCCTTGAACCAACTTATCGCCTGAGCCTTGCTATTGGGTTTCGCCGATAGAGAAAGGCGCGCTGGCTTCTTGAGGTTCTGACCGAACCACTTATAGATCCCCTGAAGCTGCTTTTCCTCGTGCGCGGAAAGAAGGCGGGAATCTTGCAATCTTGCCGCTGCCTGAAAGAGGCCTTGCCTCCGCCCAGAATCAGGGTCGAGTTTTGCGATTACGAAGCGAATGAACATCGGCCCATCAATATGACTTTGGCAAATCCAGCACGTTTTCGCCAATGAAGGAGAGAATAAGTTGCTCCGTCAGTTGCGCGATAAGCCACCACAATGTGTCAGATGGCAGATTTCAGTTTTTTGCATTGATCTTCGCAATTGCATTCGGATCGGGTGCGACGAAGTCTTTACCTTCGACCTCGTCGGCGTCTTGGCGAACCTCAAAATAAATTCCGGTGGAATGATTAGGATTGTTGTTGCCTTGAAGAAGGCTTCCTATCAAGTAACCTGCGGCCCCTCCGGCCGCGACCGGGCCGGCATAAGTCGCCTGCGCGACATAGAGTTTCTGATCCGCTACGAGGTCGAACTCTACCTTCTGTGGATCCGATAGTGTCCCCCAGACCGTCTTCACCTGTAATTGCGCAGAATAGTGGCCGGGCACTAGATCCATGGCTATCGCTTGACCGGGCCCGAAGTCACCCACAGCGATGCCATCGACTGTAAGCCGGAAGGAATTCATGAAGTTGCGATACGCATAGACGTAGATACGTCCCTTTGCGTCCTGCGGCGTCCCTTGCTCGAGACGCCGCGCTTCGGTCGCGTTGATAGCCGGTCCGCTCGCGCATCCTGCCAGCATCACGATTGCCAGAACGAACACCGCAGCTTTGCGCATCATACCCTTGGCCCCCTTAATTCGCAGCTATATTTGCGATTACTAAGGAAAGCGCAACCTCGAGTCGCCTTAATAAGACTTCGGCAAATCCAAGACATTCTCCCCGATGAACGAGAGAATAAGCTGCTCCGTCACCGGGGCGATGCGGGGGAGCATCGATTCGCGGAAGAGGCGTTCGACGACGAATTCCTTCGCATAGCCCATGCCGCCCATGCTCATCACGGCCTTGGTGCAGGCATCGAAGCTGGCGCGGGCGCCCAAAAATTTCGCGGCGTTGGCTTCGGCGCCGCAGGGTTGTTTGGAATCGTATAAAGACGCGGCGCGCAGGCACATCCACCACGCGCTTTCCAGATACGCCCAGGCTTCGGCGAGCGGATGCTGGATGCCCTGGTTCTGGCCGATGGGGCGGCCGAACACGACGCGCTCGCGTGCGTAATCGGAAGCGCGGCGCAAAGCATCGCGGCCAAGGCCAATCGCTTCGGCACCGATCAGCACACGTTCGGGATTCAAACTATCCAAGAGATAGCGGAAGCCTTTACCTTCCTCGCCGATGCGGTCTTCGTCGGGCACCCACAGATCGTCGATGAAGACCGCGTTCGAATCCACCGCGGCGCGGCCCATCTTGGGAATGCGGCGCACTTCCACCTTGGCGCGGTCGAGCGCGGTGTAGAACAAGGTCATGCCGTCGGTCGGCTTCTTGCCGTCTTCCTTCTTCGCGGTGCGCGTGAGGAGCAGAATCTTGTCGGCTTCCTGCGCCGTCGTCGTCCATATCTTGCGGCCCTTCACGACATAGCCGTCATTGGTGCGCGTTGCGAAGGTTTCGATGCTCGTCGTGTCCAGACCCGCATTCGGCTCGGTCACGCCGAAGCAGGCTTTCTCTTTGCCCTGGATCAGCGGCACAAGCATCCGCTGTTTCTGTTCGTCGGTGCCATGCACCACAATCGCGTGCGGCCCGAAGATATTGAGATGGATCGAGGAGGCCGCTGCATATCCGCCGCCGCCGCGCGCCACCGCGTGCATCATGATCGCGGCTTCGGTGACGCCCAGCCCCGCGCCGCCCAGCTCGGTGGGCATGCAGATGCCCAGCCAGCCGGCATCCGCCATCGCGCGGTAGAATTCCTCCGGGAAGCGCGCCTCTTCGTCCGCCCGGCTCCAGTAATCGTCGCGGAATGCGCCGCAAATCTTCGTGACGCTGTCTTCGATGGCGCGCTGGTCTGGCGTGAGCGAAATATCCAAGACGTAATCCCTCGTGTTCCGCGCATATTGGCAGGAGGCAGCGCCCGCAATTACCACAAATTATCTATGGAATTATCCTTTTCCTATCGCCGCGTTGCGGGGTGGGAAATGGCGGGTCTAGTATCAACGCAGGGAAACGCTTTTGGTGTATGCGGGGCAGGCGCGGAGTGACATGGCGCCCTCATGCGCACATCTCGGAGATGCAGAGATAAATGAGTTCAGTTTCGGCTGAGGCGCCAGCAAGACCTCGCCGGCCGGGCATGAAGCCCACCGACATCACCGATCCCAACTATTTCCATAAAGTCGTGGACTGCCAGTGGGCCTGTCCCGCGCACACGCCCGTGCCCGAATACATCCGCCTGATCGCGCAGCAGCGTTATTCCGACGCCTACATGATCAACTGGTGGAGCAACGTGTTTCCGGGCGTTCTCGGCCGCACTTGCGACCGCCCCTGCGAACCGGCTTGCCGCCGCGGGCGCGTGGAAGAAGAGCCGGTCGCGATCTGCCGCCTCAAGCGCGTCGCCGCCGACAACAAAGACGACGTGCATGCGCGCATGCCCAAAGCGGCCGCGCAGAAGAACGGCAAGCGCGTCGCGTTGATCGGCGCGGGGCCGGCTTCGCTCACCGTGGCGCGCGATCTGTTGCCGCTCGGCTATCACGTCACCATCTACGATGCCGATCCCTTCGCGGGCGGCATGATGCGCACGCAGATCCCGAAATTCCGCTTGCCGGAAAGCGTGCTGGATGAAGAGTGCAATTACATTCTCGATCTTGAACCCGAAACCAAATTCGGCACGCGCATCGAAAGCATGAAGGCGCTGCTGGCGGAGGATTACGACGCGATCTTCGTCGGCTCCGGCGCGCCGCGCGGCCGCGAACTGGAAATTCCCGGCCGCAAGGAAGCCGCCGCCAACATCCATATCGGCATCGACTGGCTGTCGTCCGTTTCGTTCGGCCACACCACCGAGATCGGCAAGCGCGTGATCGTTCTGGGCGGCGGCAACACCGCTATGGATTGCTGCCGCACCTCGCGCCGCCTCGGCGGCGATGAAGTGAAGGTCGTCGTCCGCTCCGGCTTCGAGGAAATGAAAGCCTCGCCGTGGGAGAAGGAAGATGCCGCGCGCGAAGGCATCCCGATCCTGAACTTCCTGGTGCCCAAGGAATTCACGCACAACAATGGCAAGCTCACCGGCGTCATCTTCGAGAAGGTGAAAGCCGAATATGACGCCAAGGGCCGCCGCAAGCTTATCAACGCTGGCGAGCCGGATGTGCACATGGAATGCGACGACGTTCTCGTCGCCGTCGGCCAGGAAAACGCGTTCCCGTGGATCGAAAAAGACGCGGGTCTCGAATTCGACGAATGGCATATGCCGAAAGTCGATACCGTCACTTATCAATCGACCAATCCGAAAGTCTTCTTCGGCGGCGACGCGGCGTTCGGGCCGAAGAACATCATCTGGGCGGTGCAGCATGGCCATGAAGCCGCCGTCTCCATCGACCTGTTCGTGAACGGCAAGGATGTGAAGCAGCGCCCCAATCCGCTGGTGAACATGACCAGCCAGAAGATGGGCATTCACGAATGGTCCTATGACAACGACGTGTCTCTGGACCTGCGCTTCAAGGTGCCGCATGCGCCGAACGAACTCACCTTGCGCAATGTGAACATGGAAGTGGAGTTGGGCTTCACCCGCGATCTCGGCTTCAAGGAAGCGCAGCGGTGCCTGAACTGCGATGTGCAGACGGTGTTCGAGAAGAATCTCTGCATCGAATGCGATGCCTGCGTGGACATCTGCCCCGTCGATTGCATCACCTTCACGCCGAACGATCCGGAGCCGGTGCTGCGCACGCATCTGACCGCGCCGACCAACAATCCGGAGACGCAGGAATTGTATGTGTCCGACGAACTCAAGACCGGCCGCGTGCTGGTGAAGGACGAGGACGTGTGCCTGCATTGCGGCCTCTGCGCCGAACGCTGCCCCACCGGCGCCTGGGACATGAAGTCGTTCTATCTCGACACGGCGAAAGCCTGCGACCGCGCCGGTGCCGCGCGATGAGCACCGCACACATCGCCTCCCCCTTGTGGGGAGGCCGACAAAATTCTGAGGTCCGGTCGCGACAGCGAACGGACGCGAAAGAATTTTTCGGGTGGGGGGCGAGCCTCGCCACCTGCCCCCCACCCGGATCGCTTCGCTCTCCGACCTCCCCACAAGGGGGAGGTGATGCGGTTTGCGCAAGGACTGAATTGTAATGCCCATCGCCGCCACCAACGACTTCGTCGTCAAATTCGCCAACGTCAACGGCTCAGGCTCGGCGTCCGCCAACGAGCTTTTCGCGCGCTGCATTTTGCGCATGGGCGTGCCGGTGTGTTCGCGCAACATCTTCCCGTCCAACATTCAGGGCCTTCCCACCTGGTATGAAGTGCGCGTCGCGGGACACAACTGGCTGGGCCGCCGCGGCGGCGTGGATATGATGGTCGCGATGAACCCGCAGACCTGGAACAAGGATGTGGGCGAAATCGAACAGGGCGGCTATTTGCTCTACGATTCCACCAAGCCGCTGACCACGCAGAAAACGCGCGACGACATCACCTTGCTCGGGGTGCCGCTGACGACCCTCTCCAACCAGCTCGAAGGCACCATCCCGCGCGAGCGGCAACTGCTCAAGAACGTCATCTATCTCGGCGCGCTGTCCGCGCTGCTCGGCTTCGACGCCGAAGTGGTAGAAGCGCTGATCAAGGAGCAATTCCCCGGCAAGGAGAAGCTCATCAAGCTCAACATCAAGGCTGTCGCGCTGGGCCATGATTATGCCGAAGCCAATCTGAAAGGCGTCTGCAAGCTGAAGGTCGAGCGCATGGACGCGGTGGGCGACCGCATCTTCATCGCCGGCAACGATGCCGCGGCGCTCGGCTGCGTTTACGGCGGCGCCACGGTGGCGGCGTGGTACCCGATCACGCCCTCCACCTCCCTTGCCGAAGCCTTCCAGAAGCACTGCAAGAAGCTGCGCGTCGACCCTGTCACCAAGCAGAACAAGTTCGCCATCGTGCAGGCGGAAGACGAGCTGGCGTCGATCGGCATGGTGATCGGCGCGGCATGGAATGGTGCGCGGGCGTTCACCGCGACGTCGGGACCGGGCATCTCGCTGATGCAGGAATTTGTGGGCCTCGCGTATTTCGCCGA
>DASXHQ010000018.1:0-26944 GCA_036488415.1 Rhizomicrobium sp. | reverse complement strand
CCCGGCTTGTTTGCAAAATTTCCGGGGTGGGATCGAATTGAAGTGAAAAATTTGCCCCTCCTTTTTCGCTGAATCCATATCTTGTAGCGCGACAGGGTGCGGAGCAGTTGTTTTCCAACTTCATATTCCCCCTCCCCCTCTTCCTTTCGCGAAAAACGAGGTGGCTTGAAAAACGCGGTGGAGATGTTGGGGTGTGTTGGCAAGGCTTCACCTGACATGGCTATAGAACGTATATAGAACCCGCACTATGGGATATCAAGCAGAAAGTAGGAAAATATATGACAAAAAAGTCACAGCCATTGGGCATCGGGAAAATGCGCGACGGGAGCCGCCGAATTCCGGCAATCAGCCGCCGTAGGGCCGGGTGATCACTTCGAGGAGGTGGCCGTCAGGATCGGGGAAATAGACGCCGCGCCCGCCGTCGTGGCGATTGATCTCGCCGGGAAGCCGGCGCGCAGGATCGGCCCAATAGTCGAGGCCGCGTTCGCGGATGCGCCCGAACACCGCGTCGAACTCCGCCTCGCCGATGAGAAAGGCGTAATGCTGCGGGCGGATCGGGCCTTCGGCATCGGCGAAATCCAGCGACACGCCATTGTCGAGTTCGACGACGTCGAAATGAGCGAAGCGCTTTGGCGCCGGCCGTCCCAGCACTTCGGCAAGGAACGTAGCGGATTTCTTCTGATCGCTGCACCAGACGATGGTGTGATTGAGCTGAACGGTCACGGCACATGCTCCTTTCGCGCACATGCTACATCCGGCACGAGGGGGCCGAAACGGCGACAGGATACCTATTGCAGCAACTCTTTCGTTCTAGGGTGAATATGTATGCTGTCGCTGGATTTCCTTGACCCCAATTCCTCCCGTATTCGCATATTCCGTACCCCGGCATTCTGGCGCTTTATCCGCAGTTCAGGTATTTAAGCAAATGCGGGCTTAGGGGAAAGTTGATTATGGCAGTATTGTCGCTCGACTTGGATGAGCTGCTCCTCGATTTGGATAATCCAAGAATTAGCAAAGCAGACAGCCAACGGGGCGCTATACAACGGATCATCGATGATCAGGATGTAAAGCTGATAGTGCTCGCAGAAAGCATAATCTCTGATCGCCTCAATCCGATGGATAGATGGCTAGTCCTGAAATCACAAACTGAGCGAGGACGATATATCGTACTCGAAGGAAACCGGCGGCTCGCGACCCTGCGTATCTTAAATAATCCGGCAATCCTGGATGACCTTGAGGTTCGCGCTCCCGTTAAACGACGTTTCCAAGAATTGGCCAAGAAATTCGATCGGAACGCGATCGGAGACATAGATTGCTTCGAGGTTTCGGATAGGTCCGACGCTGCAACTTGGCTAACCCAGCGACATACTGGTGAAAACAAAGGACGCGGCATCGTGAATTGGGGAGGTGTCGCCACCGCACGCTTCCGCGGACGCGATCCTGCGCTCCAAGCCCTGGACCTTGTGGTGTCTCATGGCGAACTCAGCGATGAAGAAAAGGCGGCCATCGAAGACAGGTTTCCAATAACGACACTCGACCGACTGCTATCAACGCCCGCTGTCCGCACCAAAATTGGCGTGGAAATATCGGATTCCAAATTAAAGTCCGGTCTTCCCGCTAAGGAAGTAATCAAGCCTCTTCGTAGGATGGTGCTCGATCTGGCAACCGGCGAAAAAACCGTTTCGGACCTGAAGAGTCGCGATCAGCAGGTCGAATATGTTTCCAAATTCGGAAAAGACCTGCCAGACCTCTCCAAGAAGTCAACCGACGTAAAATCTATCGATACCCTTGAAGACAGAGATTTCGATGAGCCCAAACCAAAACCAAAGCCGAAACCAAAGACAAAGCCTCAACCGATAAGAAGAAACCTGATACCGCGCGATTGCACATTCTCAGTAACGAACTCCAAGATCGCGGAAATTGTGAAAGAGCTTCGGTCTCTGCTTCTCGATACTTATCCTCACTCGATATCGGTCTTGTTTCGAGTGTTTCTCGAACAGTCAACGGATCATTATCTCAGCGCAGCCGGCATCCCGTTGACAGTGACGGTCAAAAACCACACGACAGACAAAAGGCTTCGATACAAAGTCGATGAAGCCGTAAAGCACATGATCAAAAATGGAGCGACAAAAAAAGATTTGATCGGAATCACCAAAGCTCTCACAAACGAACATAGTCCGCTTCACCCCGATACTCTCAACAACTATGTTCACAATCGATTCTTTTCTCCAACAGAACGGGATTTGAAGGTCGCTTGGGACAACGCGCAACGCTATTTCGAAACCATCTGGAAATGAAGTCGCATCAATCATTGGGCGCGGTAAAACATTTCACTCCACTGCGCTATCCAGGTGGCAAAGGAAAACTTGCGCCACTTATAAAGTCTATTATCGTGGCCAATAGATTGCTCGACGGCGAATACGCCGAGCCATATGCCGGAGGCGCCGGCATCGCACTCGAGCTACTATTTCACGACTATGTGTCCCATATTCACATAAACGATTTCAGCAGGCCGGTGCACGCATTCTGGAAGAGCGTGTTAAACCAACCGGAAAAACTGACGAGACTCATTCACGACACGCCACTGACCGTTAGATCTTGGGACAAACAAAAGAAAATATTTGCGCACGAATCGGATCATTCCGATCTCGAAGTCGGATTCGCCGTTTTCTTTTTGAATCGCACGAATCGCTCAGGCATTTTGAACGGCGGAATCATTGGCGGAAGAGATCAAGGCGGGCCGTGGAAAATAGATGCGCGATTTAATAAAAAAGGATTGATAGAGCGGATCGAAGCTGTCGCAAGAATGAAGCGTCGCATATCTGTAACCCAAATGGACGCACTGAAATTCTTAAAAACTAGGTCAAGCGCCCTTCCCGCCAAGACATTAATTTATCTTGATCCACCGTACTATGTTAAGGGCAGTGAACTTTACTATGACTTTTACCAGCATGAAGATCATGAACGGCTCGAAAAGTTCGTAGCCTCGGATCTTACAGACAAAAATTGGATTGTCTCTTACGACAACGTGCCCACGATCCGAAAACTCTATAATGACTATCGACACGTTGTTTATCGAATTGGGTATAGCGCTCGCTCAGCGCGAGAGGGTGCTGAGATCATGTTCTTTAGCGATAAATTGTCGATGGTGCCGCTCGTCGGACCTATCAAACTAGTCCGAAGTAGATTGACAAGCGAACGGCGCAACGTCTCCGTGCCGAGAAAAAGCTCGAAATCGAAACCCGCCAAACGGACTCCAGCGAAAGTTCTTAGGCGTTAGCCTACCGCCCTCAATTCACCGCGTTGTTGTCGTAGCGCTTCTTGAAGTCCTTCATGAAGGCTTCGAGGGTGTCGATGGAGGCGACTTGGCCGGCCTGGTCGCGAAAGGCGGCGCCTTGGGCGCTGATGTTCTGCGTCACCACGGTGAAGGCTGCCGAGTCCTTGCTGGCTTTCATCTTCGCCATGAAATGATCGCGCAAACGGTCCAGGCTCGGCTCGTCGTTCGCCAGCGAATACGCGATGGCGGCGCGCATGACTTCGTGGCGGTCGTCGTCGGAGAGCGGCGTTGCGTTGTTCCAGCCGTCGCCGAGCAGTTCCTCGGCCTTCTGCCCCGCCACCGGCCAGTTGCCGCTTTCCCAATAGATGTCCGCGCGCAGGCGCTGCGAATCCGGCGCTTCGTCCACCGCGATGGTGTCCAGCGCCATGTCCCATTGCTTGAGCGCCGCCAGCGACCGCGCTTCCAAAATCATGCGCTCGTGATTCACATCGTCCGGCAGGCCGGCGACGCGCGTGTTGCGGATGGAGGCGAGCGCGTCTTTCGGCTTGTGATCCAGAAGCTGGATCATCGCGAGCTTGGCCGCGACCTGCGCCTGCGCCACGCCATCAAGCCGCTTGGTCACCTGATAATCGAGCAGCTTGGCCGCGGGGCCGAGCAGATCCACCGCCATCAGCCGGTCAGCCATGCGCCGGATCATCTCGTCGCCATCGGGGCCGATGGGGGTGAGATCGATGAAATCGTAGAACAGCGCCAGCGCCTGCACCGGCGACATCTTGTCGGCGGCGCCTTTCAGATAAAGCTGCACGAAGGCGGCGCGCATGTCGTCGTTCGCGTGGCGCGCGGATTCGTCTTCCGGGAAATTCTGCGCGGCGACGCGCAAGGTCTGCAAGCCGTCGCGCCAATGCTGCGTCTGGAAATAGAGCGCGCCGAGCTTGCGCAGCGTGTTCAGCTCCAGCGCGTCGCCGCGCCAGCGATAGCGCAGCTTCTCCAGCATATCGATGGCGGTGGTGACCGGCATCGTTTTGGTCTGCAAGCCCGCTTCGACATGGGCATAGATCGCCCGCGCCGCGGCACTGTCATCGCCGCTGTTCTCCACCGCGTCGAACAGGGCGAAGGCATCGCGTTGGCGGTTCTCGCGGGCATAAAGCTTGGCGCGCGCGATTTCGGAATCCAGCAGCAAGGGCTTGGGCAGATCGCGCGGCAGACGAGACAGCGCGGCGTCTGCGCTTTCCAGGCTTCCGGCGGCGAGCGCGACTTCCGCTTCGGCGATGCGCGCGCGGCTTTGCCAGTCCGTGGGATAATGCGACAGCACCGGATCGGCGATCATGAGCGACTGGCGTGCGCCGGTTTCGTCGCCCAGCGCTGCCGCCGTCAGCCCGCGCCAGTAAGCGGCGTGCGGATCGTTGTCGAAGGCACTGGCCGAGAGGATGTTGTGCGCGTCGTTATAGCGGCCCATCATGAAATCGGACGCCGCGCGGATCATTTGGAGTTGTGAATCGCCCTGCAAAGTCGGATCGGTCGCCTGCATGAGATCGACAAGGCCGAGCGCTTCGGCGGCGAACTGGTTGGCGACATAGAAGCGCGCCAGAACGAGCCGCGCGTGGTTCACGTCTTGCGGCTTCTGTTTGGTGATCATGGCGCGCAGGCGGCGCTCCGAATCCAGAAAGCCCTTGCCCGGCGCCTTCGCCCATTTCTGAAAATCGATGAAGGTGGGGCCGTCGCCGGGGCGGGTGAGATCCGAGGGCGATTGCGCGGCGACCGCGATGTTGGCGTTGAGCACCAAGCCATTGGGGCGGCCGATGCGGATGCGCGACTGGTTGACGGCGACGGCGACATCGTCGGCCAAGGGCGCGATGACAAGGCCCGCTGCGGTGGGAATGGCATTGAAATCGACGAAGCTTTTCTGCGCGACCATGCCGCGGCCCGGAATGGCGGGGATCACGACCAGCGTGTCGCCGACCGTGGGATCGGCCATCGTGATGGCGCGGAGCGCGCCGGGGACGAGCGTGGTCAGGTAAGCGCCGTTCGGCGCGTCGTCATTGCGCACGAAGCCGATGGCGATGGGCTGCTTGCCGATCTGCGGCGCGATGGTGACTTTGAGATTGCCCGCCATGGCATCCGCCGACACCGCTTCGGGCTGCTTCAGGGTGACGCGAACAAGGCTGGTGCCGTTGGCGGAAGAAACATCGAGCGCGGCGGGAAAATCGCCCAGCGCGGCGCGCAGCTTTTCGATGTCGATGGGCGGCGCGCCGTCGAGCACGATCCACACCGTGGCGCCACGCTCGAACACCGCCGTCGGATGATAGGCGGCATTGGCGAACATGATGACGGCGCCATCGCGTGTGCGCGTGCCCCCGGCGGAGATCGGCGTCGGTGCAGGTGTTTGCGATGTCGCGTCGGCGGTTTGAGCTTGCGTGTCAGGCTGCGCAGGCGTTGTAGCTGCCGTCTGCGGCTTGTTCTGCGCATCGATCAAAGCCTGCGCGGCGGCGGCGGCTTTCGCGGCATCCGGCTTGGCTGCGTCAGCTTTTGTGGGTGTGTTCGCGGCGAGCAATGATTTGACCGCCACACCGCCTTTGTCGCCCGGCGGCTTGTAGGCATCGGCATCGCTTTTCGGCGACAGGATATCGAGCACGACATGCGCGCCGTCGCGGAAATCGTGATAGCGCGAGCCGGGATCGGCGGTGAATTCCACAACCGTTCCACCGTTCTCCACGCGCCATCCGGCGAGCTTCACCCAGGGCGGCGCGATGCGTTCGAAGGCCGAGAAATCGGGACGCTCCGCGGCTTCGAAACGGATGGTGAGATGACCGCTGCCGGGCGCAATCGTGTACGGCACCGTCTTGGTCCAATCGAAAACGATGCGCGAGAAATTGGCGTAAGCCCCGGCGCGGATCGAAAGCGGCGGCAGCTTGGCGACGTCGACCGCACTCGCCACTTTCGGCGCTGGCGGCGGAAGATTGGCCGGCATGCCGGCAAAGCTCGGCGGCACCAGATCGACGGCGAAACGGTTGGCGGAGATGCTGGTGTGCAATTTCGCGTCCTGCGCCAGCGCGATGCGCAAGGTCGTGGCGCTGGGATCGAGGCGCACGGTGGAGACATAAGCGTCGAAACCGCTGGAGATCGCGGCGGGATCGATGGCGATCTTGCGATCGGCGGTGACGGTGACGACGCCGCTCGTCATCTGCGCGCTCACATGCGCGGCCGGATCGAAGGTGAAGACAATGCGGCCGAAGCCGCCATCGGATGATGTGGCGACGCTATCGGCAAAAGCGGGCGTGCCGGCGAATGCGCAGAGCGCCGCCAGCATCGCAACCGCTTTTCCGAAATTCGTCATGCTTCGCTCATTCCCCGCCCGTCAGTGTCGGTGATTCGGGCGGCCTTCGTCTCAGACACCTTTGGCCTTCGCTGCCTGCTGTTTCGCATCAGGTTTCGCGGGCGCGTTCGGCGCGGGCACTTTGGGCTGCGCGGGCGGCGCGACCGACGCTTGCTGCTTGGGCTGCGCGGCGGCCGGTGCGGTCTGCAACGGCTTCGGCGCGCCGGTTGCTGGTGCGGCTTCCGGTTTGGAGGCGGGCGGTGTCGTGCTTGCCGTTTGCGCGGGCGGTGTCGGTGTGGGCTGCGCCGCGGCAGGCGCCGGCGCGGATGGCGCGTTGGCCGTGGCTTGCGCCGGCGCGGCGACGGGCGCGGCGGATGGATTGACCGACGCCATCTGCTGCGCGGCCGGGGCTTCCGGCGCGGTGGCGGCGGCGACGGCGGCAGGTGATGCTTGCGGCAGTTTCAGTCGATTGGCCAGACGCACCGTGAGCTTCTGCGCGGCATCAGGCTGCATCTTGGCGAGGATCGCGCCCAGCACATCGGACTTCATCGCGGCCGCGACATTCAACTGCACCGTTTCGTCCAGCGAATTGAAGATGCGCGCGGCGTCAGCCGGCTTCATCGAGGAATAGGACTTCACCAGCGCGGTGAGCTGTGCCTGTTCGGCGGCATCGCGCTGGCCAAGCAGGGTTTGCATCGTCGATTGCAGGCCCTTTAGCGTGGCGATCTTGCCGTCAACGCGCGTTTCCGCGGCGGCGATCAGATTGGACTGCATGTTCAGCGACTGCTCGCGCGCATCCAGTTGCTGGCGGCGCTTGGAGAGCGAAGTCAGCACGTCGATTTCCGCCGCGCTATTGGATTCGGAATCGTCGATCACCGGATCGGTGACCGCGACCTGCATGGTGTCTTTCGGCTGGGGCGCGGGCGCCTGGCCGGTCATCGCCGTCTGCGCGCGCGCGTCCTGCACGATCGTCACGCCTTTCAGCGCCAGCAGACCGCCGCCGACAAGAATGACGGCGGGCAGAAGCCGGAAAAAACGCGAAGGGCTTTTCACCGGACATTCCTCAAGGCTTGTGGTTTCAGGGCTTCCATGCGCGCGCTCAGCGACGCGGGCATTTGCGCGACGTTGCTGGTGCGCGGCGCGGTGTTGCGATCGCTCATGCGCTCGGCGATGCGTTCGCCAGCAGAGGTGAGAATTGAAAGCTCATCGGCGATGCTGCGGCCGCGCGAAATGCGCTCATCCAGCGTTTCGGCGGCGCCGGCGGCGGTGGATTTCAGCATGCGCATGGAGGAACCCGCCGCCACGATGGCGTCGTTCAGCTTGGCGATGGTGTCTTTCAAGCCGTCCTGGCCCTTGCGCAGGGCCGACAGGCGGCGCTCCAGGATGGCGCAATAGACGATGGTGGCGAGCAAGAGCGCGGAAAGACCGAGCTCAACGATCAGCGAGAGGTTCATCATCGGCATGGTCAAAGTCCTTTCGAGGCGTCTGTGCGTTGCACCGCTTCGTCGACACGAACCGACACAGACGAGCCGACACGGCCCATCCGGCCGCGCAGCAGCGGAACGCCGCCGCAGCGCATTTCGATTTTGGAATCCGGCGTGGCGTTCAGCATGATCGTCTCGCCGACCTGCATGCTCATGATCTTGTTGAGCGACATGATCTGCTCATCGAGGATCGCGTCGATCTCCACCCGCGTGGACCACAGCTCGGTGGCCAGATGGCCTTCCCAGATGGAGTCGCGGCCGAATTTTTCGCCCATGAACTGCTGCAGCAGCAATTTGCGGATCGGCTCCAAGGTCGCATAAGGCAGCAGCAATTCGGTGCGGCCGCCGCGATCTTCCATGTCGATGCGCAGCTTGACGAGGATGGCGGCGTTCGCGGGACGCGCGATGGCGGCGAAGCGCGGATTGGTTTCCAGGCGATCGAGGGTGAAGTTCACCGGCGCCAGCGGCTCGAAGGCCTGCACCATGTCCTGCATGATCACTTCGATCATGCGCTGAACCAGCGTGCGCTCGATGGTGGTGTAAGGCCGCCCCTCGATACGCATGGCGGCCGAGCCGCGGCGTCCGCCCAGCAGCACGTCGACGATGGAATAGATGAGGTTGGAGTCGACGGTGAAGAGGCCGTAATTGTCGAGCTGCTCAGCGCGGAACACCGCGAGGATGGCCGGCAGCGGGATCGAGTTCAGATAATCGCCGAAGCGGATGGAGGTGATGTTGTCCAAGCTCACTTCGACGTTGTCGGAGGTGAAATTGCGCAAGCTCGTCGTCATCAGCCGCACCAGGCGGTCGAAGACGATTTCCAGCATCGGCAGACGCTCATAAGAGACCAGCGCCGAATTGATGATGGCGCGCACGCCGGACTTGTCCTGCAACGCATCGTCATTGACGTCGAAGCCCAGAAGGCTGTCGATCTCGTCCTGATTGAGGACGCGCTCGGATGGTGTGGCATCGGCCGCAATAACTGTATCCGGCGTTTCCGCCGCAGCGGCTTCGGTCTCGGCGGTGTTTGTGTTTTCGGTATCGTCAGCCATTTCCCCAGCCTTATTGAACGATCATTTCTTTGAGCAGCACGTCTTTGACCGCGAAAGGCGCGGTTGCGACGTTGATGCGGCGAAGCAGTTCTTCCTTCAGGCGCAGCACGCCGGCCGAACCTTTAAGATCGTCCACGCGCAGTTCGCGCAGATAGCTCTGGAACTGGTCGACCACGCGCGGCATCAAGGGCTGAATGCCCGCCTTCTCGTCGGCACCCGTCAATTCCAGCGCCACGGCGAGTTTGAGATAGGCGGGATTGCCGTCGGCTGATTGGATATTCACGACGATGTCGGGCATTTCGTAAAACGCGACCTGCGGCGCCACGAGAGGCGGCGGAACAGGTTTGCCGTCCGCCGTCTTGGCTTCCTTGGGACTGCCGCTGAAGAGGAAGAAGTAGGCGCCCGCGCCGCCACCACCCACGACCAGCAGTGCTGCGGCCGCAACGATGATCAACATCTTCTTGTTGCCGAGCAATTTCTTAACGAAACCTTGCTTCGGCGCTTCGCCGCCTTCGCCTTCCGGCGCTGCGTCGGAATCCTTCTCGATTTCCTCGGCGTCGTCCTTGGCCATGAACGGCAAGCTCCCTCTTTACGCGTGGTTCACCACGCGATCTGGAGAAAACTTACGAGTACGTGGTTAAGGAGTGGTTCAAATCGCCGGCTTGGGCAGGGTTCACCCGGCAGGTTTTGCCCAAGCCGTGAACCGCCTTTCGAAAAAGCCAGCAAAACCGCGCCTTTCGTGCTGGCACAGCCGCTGCACTCCATTCCGGCGTGACGGACCAGAAAGGATCCGGCAGGCCTATGGACAATACGCTACTCATCTCTCTTTCGCAGCAACTCGCGTCCTATCGCTCGATGGACGTGATCGCGAACAACATCGCGAACATCAACACGCCCGCGTTCAAGCGCGAGTCGATGAAGTTCGAGGAATACATCCAGCAAAGCCAGCCCGCGGAGGGCGAAACCGGCCCGCAGCAGATCAGCTTCGTGCAGGACAAAGGCACGTTGCGCGATCTCACGCAGGGCGCGCTCACGCATACGGGCGCGACCTTCGATCTGGCGATCAGCGGCAAAGGCTATTTCACCATCCAGACGCCGAACGGCGATACGCGCTACACCCGCAATGGCCATTTCACCCTGGACGGCAACGGGCAGGTCGTCACCGAAGACGGCGGCGTGCTGCAGGCCGATGGCGGCGCGGTCACCGTCACCAACGATGACGGCGACATCCACATCGCGCAGGACGGCACCATCACCGGCGCGCGCGGCCAGCTGGGCAAGGTCAAGCTCGTCGACTTCACCAACGATGCGGCGCTGAAAAAGGAAGGCGCCAGCCTCTACTCCACCGATCAGCAGCCCAACGCCGTCGAGACACCCGTGATGGCGCAAGGCAGTCTCGAAGAATCCAACGTGCAGCCGGTGGTGGAAATCTCGCACATGCTGGACGTGCTGCGCGCCTATCAGACGACGGCGAGCCTCACGCAAAGCCAGGAAGATCTCATGCGCAATGCCATCGACAAGCTCGGCGGCGCGGCGAATTAAGGAGAACAGACATGCGTACACTTGACATCGCATCGACCGGAATGATGGCGCAGCAGACCAACGTCGAAGTCATCGCCAACAATCTTGCGAACATGAACACGACGGGTTTCAAGCAGCAGCGCGCCGAATTCCAGGATCTGCTCTATCAGAACATCGAACAGGCTGGCGCGCAGACCTCCGACTCCGGAACGGTGCTGCCGATGGGCATCCAGCTCGGCTCCGGCGTGCGCACCGCCGCCGTCAGCCGCATCATGACACAAGGCGATTTGTCGAACACGGGCAATCCCTACGATCTGGCGATTCAGGGTTCGGGCTTCTTCCACATCACCATGCCCGACGGCACCGACGCCTATACGCGCGCGGGCAATTTCGCGCTCTCGCCCGAGGGACAGATCGTCACCGACAAGGGCTACACGGTTGCTCCGGGCATCGCGGTGCCGGCAAATGCCCTTTCCATTACCGTGAACGCGCAAGGTCAGGTGCAAGCGTCGATGCCCGGCCAGACTGCGCCGCAGACACTGGGCCAGATCGAGCTGGTGCGCTTTCCGAACGAAGGCGGTTTGGCGGCGCAGGGCGACAATCTTTTCACCGAGACCGCCTCGTCCGGCTCGGCGCAGGCCGGCGTTCCCGGATCGACCGGCTATGGCACGATCCAGCAGAATTATCTGGAAACCGCCAACGTCAATCCGGTAGCAGAAGTGACCGCGCTCATCACCGCGCAGCGCGCCTATGAAATGAATTCCAAGGTCGTCACCGCCGCCGACAACATGATGCAGACAACGTCTCGCATGGGAGGTTCGTGATGATCATCCGCGCTCTGGCCATAGCCCTCGCCGTTCTAGCCTTGCCGTTCTTCGCCAACATGGCGCTCGCCAATGGCGTCGCCGACATGCGCATCGTGGTGCCGGCGCATTCCATTCCGCGCGGCACGACGATTTCCGACGCCGATCTGTCCTATCAGACGGTCGATGCGTCTTCGGTGCAGGCCGGCATCGTGACCTCGATGAACGATCTGGACGGCATGGAAGCCCGCCGCGTGCTGCGCGCCGGCGAGCCGGTGCGCCCCGACGATGTGCGCAGGCCCATCCTCGTGACCAAAGGCTCGATGGTGACGATGAATTTCGTGGCACCGGGCATCACGCTGACCGCCACCGGCAAAGCCATGAGTGAAGGCGGCATGGGCGAAACTGTGACGGTGGTCAATCCGATCTCCTACCGCCAGATCAGCTGCACCGTGACCGGCGCCGGCACCGTGCGCGCCGGCGATATCTCCACCTCCATCACCCAGATCGCATCCTTGCAGAAGTGAGCACCATGACCCGCGCGATGTTGAAACAGTCCGTCTGCCTTGCTGCTATCGCCGTGGCGCTAAGCGCCTGCTCCGCTGTTGACCGCGTCAAAAGTATCGGCGAAGCGCCCACATTGGCGCCCATCGCCAATCCGGTCGCGCAGCCGGGCTATCAGCCGGTGACCATGCCAACCGAGCAGGCACCGCTCGGCCCGCACATGGCGAACTCGCTGTGGACGCCGGGCGCGCGCAGCTTCTTCCACGATCCGCGCGCCAGCCATGTCGGCGATATCATCACCATCGACATCACCATCGCCGATGCCGCGAAAATCCAGGATACGACGTCGCGCACGCGCACGAATTCGGACGACGCCAATCTCACCAACTTCTTCGGACTGGAAAGCGAATTGGCGAAGGCGCTGCCCAATGCCGCCGATCCTTCGAGCCTGGTAAAGATGGGTTCGGATACGTCCAATGTCGGCGCCGGTTCGGTGGACCGCTCGGAAAACGTGAACCTGACGCTCGCGGGCCTTGTTACCCAGGTGCTGCCCAACGGAAATCTCGTCGTGAACGGCCATCAGCAGGTGCGCGTGAACTACGAACTGCGCGATCTGCAGATCTCCGGCATCGTGCGGCCGGAAGACATCACCAGCGACAACATCGTGAACCTGTCGCAGATCGCCGAGGCGCGCGTTTCTTACGGCGGCAAGGGCCAGATCACCGACATGCAGCAGCCGCGTTATGGCAGCCAGCTGTTCGACGTGCTGATGCCGTTTTGATTTACGATCCGCCTTGGTGGGGCGGAGGGGCAAAAAGAAACGGCCGGGCGATGAACCCGGCCGTTTCGCTTTTTTTATTCCGAGGCGGATGAGATCAATCGTCCTTATAGACCTTCTCGCGGCGCTCGTGGCGCTCCTGCGCTTCGATCGACAAAGTGGCGATCGGGCGGGCGTCCAAGCGCTTCAGCGCAATCGGTTCACCGGTTTCTTCGCAGAAACCGTAAGAGCCATCCTCGAGGCGGCGCAGCGCGGCGTCGATCTTGGCGATCAGCTTGCGCTGACGGTCGCGCGTGCGAAGCTCCAGCTGGCGCTCGGCTTCGGTGGAAGCACGGTCGGCGAGATCGGCGAAAGGCGTCGTCTCGGCCTGCAGGTTCTGGATGGTCTCGCGGCTTTCGCGAAGGATGTCGTCCTTCCACGTCAGCAATTTGCGGCGGAAATATTCGCGCTGCCGCTCGTTCATAAAGGGTTCGTTATCCGACGGCTTGTAAGCGGACGGCAGTTCAACACCCATTGGGCACACCCCAGTTAGATGACTCGCCCCTACACTGAGCGGGCGGGGTTATACAGAGACGCGCCGCCCCCGGCAAATGGTTTCGGCGGCGGCGGGATTCACCGAAATGTCTTGTTCCACAGGGGCTTAGCTGGCCAGCCGGTCGCTTTGTTCCAGCTTGGCGAGCTCGACACGGGCGCGCAGCTCGATTTCATCCAGCACGCTTTGCAATTTGGGGTCGGCGAAACCTTCCTGGCGCTTGCTGACGGCGGTGGCGAGTCTGTTCAGGGTTGCGCGCGGAATGCCGCCGGCGAGGAGCCCGTCGCGCACTTCATCAAGCATATCGAGCAGACGCTCGCCATGTTGAAGGCCGCGCGAACGGCCGCTGGTCGAATCATCGATGCCCTGCAGCGTGAGGATGCTTTCGACGGAGGCGATGGCACCCGGCGCTGCAACCGTCTGCGCGCGCGGCTGTTCAACCGCATCGGAAACCTTGAAGCCGCTATCGGACGGCGACGCACTGCTCGCCGCACGGCGAACAGACGTCGATCCAACTCGGCCTGTGCTTTTGATCTCCACGCGCGGAATCTTCCCACTGCGACAGGCCACCATCGCGCAGCATGGTTAAGTTTGGGTTACGCCCGATGATAGGGATGGCCGGCAAGGATGGTGATGGCGCGGTAGATCTGCTCGGACAGCATCGCGCGCACCAGAAGATGCGGCCAGGTTTGCGGCCCGAAAGCGAGACTTCTTCCGGCTTTTATGCGGTCTGGCAGCGCCAATCCGTCGGGGCCGCCGATCACGAAGGCCAGATCGCGCGCGCCGGCATCGCGCATGGCCCCCAGCATCTCGGCGAAGGCATCCGAGGTCATGCCTTTGCCTTTGGCGTCGAGCAGCACGACATGCGCACCTTCGGGAATGCGCGAGGCCAGCCGCTCGCCTTCCTCGGCGATGCGCGAGCGCGTTTCGCGCAGCTTGGAGACATTTACTTCATCGATGGTGACGGTGTTGAACCCCGCGCGCTTTCCCATGGCGCGGGCGCGATTGGCATAGTCATCCGTCAGCGCGCCTTCGGGCGTGCCGCGCGACTGGCCGACGGCGATGATGGCGAGGCGCATTCAGCGCGCGGCGCGGACAGCCGGTTCGTCCACGCTCCACATGCCTTCGAGATCGTAATAGCTGCGCACTTCGGGCCGGAAAATATGAACGATCACGTCGCCCGCATCCACGAGCGCCCAATCGCCTTGCGTCGCGCCATCGATGGGCCGCGTGCCGTAACCCGCTTCTTTCAGCTTGCGCGCCAGATGCTCGGCGATGGACGCGACATGGCGCGACGAACGACCCGTCGCGATGATGAGCGCATCGGCCAATGACGAGCGGCCTTCCAGATCGATCGTCACGATGTCTTCGGCCTTGTCGTCATCCAGCGATTTGACGATGCGAGACAGAAGTTCGGACTGCCCCTTCGCGGCGCGCGGCGCGAGCTTGACGGGCGCTTTGGGCGTTTTTGTTTTTGGGGCTTTTGCCGTTTTCGCAACGGCTTTCGCTTTGGACGTCTTCGCGGGCTTCGCCGCTTTTGCGGCCTTGGCCTTCTTCGGTGCGGTCTTTGTACCGGCGGTCTTGCGGGTCAGAATTCAACTCCTCCGTTCAACGCAGCGATGTGCGCGAAACAGGACGTTTTCGAAAAACCCGCCCGTGACCGCACTCCTTCCGACTGCAAAATGATCTTATCACGCCGCGATGGACCGCTCCAACTAGGGTTGGCAGGCCAGGAAGAGATTTTCCTGCCAGTCCGTTTGCGCCCGCAATTGCGTGGCGCTGAGCGGATTGCGCGGGCCGTCTATGACGGTAATGCAAGGCAGTTCCCGCTTGGCAAGGCAGGAATGCTCGCAGCGGCGGCCGGACAGCCTTTGCACCGCCTTGGCGTGGAGCGGCGCCAGCGTGGAACCGGGGCGCATGACCACGGCGACAGGGATGCGCTTCAAAATGTCCTGCCAGCGCTTCCAGCGGCGGAAGCTGGCCAGATTGTCCGAGCCCATCAGCCAGACAAAATCGACTTCCGGGAAACGATGCTGCAGCTTGGTGATGGTATCGATGGAATAGCGCGTGCCGAGCTGCCGCTCGATATCCATGACCAGGATGCGCGGATGGTGCTCGAACAGCGACGCGGCATAGGCGAGCCGATGCACCAGCGGCGCCATGCCGATGCTGGGTTTGAGCGGGTTCTGCGGCGCGACCAGCCACCACACATAATCGAGGCCGAGCTTCTTCAGTGCCATGTCGCTGATGTGCAGATGGCCTTCATGCGCGGGATTGAACGATCCGCCGAGCAGCCCGATGCGCATGCCCGGCGCGACGGGGCCCGGCGGCTTGATCCAGGAATAAGGCTCGCGCGTCGTTTTCATGGCCGTGTCTGACCTGTGCCGCGCACAATATATTTGAAGGTGGTGAGCTGTTCCACGCCCACCGGACCGCGCGCGTGCAGCTTGCCCGTGCCGATGCCGATCTCCGCCCCCATGCCGAACTCGCCCCCATCCGCGAACTGTGTCGAAGCATTCCACAAGACGATGGCGGAATCGAGCGCGGCAAGAAAGCGCTCCGCCGTGGCGGCATCTTCGGTGACGATGGATTCGGTGTGGTGCGAGCCATAGGTCTCGATGTGGCGGATGGTCTCTTCCACGCCGTCGACGGTTTTCACGGCGATGACGGCGTCGAGATATTCGGTGCGCCAGTCTTCTTCGGTTGCGGCTTTCGCATGGGGAAACACGGCACGGATATTTTCGTCGCCGCGGATTTCACAACCGGCGGCTTTCAGATCTTCGAGGATCGGAAGGCCATGCGATGCCAGAACGGCTTTATCAATCAGCAACGTCTCCGCCGCGCCGCAGACGCCCGTGCGCCGCATCTTGGCGTTGAGGGCGATGGCACGGGCCATATCGAGCTTGGCGCCCTTATGAACATAGACGTGGCAGACACCTTCCAGATGCGCGAGCACCGGAACGCGCGCTTCGGCTTGCACGCGCGCGACGAGACTCTTTCCGCCGCGCGGAATGATAAGATCAATCGCGCCGCCAAGGCCCTGTAGCATCAGCCCCACGGCATCGCGATCTGTGGTCTGCACCAATTGAATCGCGGCTTCGGGAAGATGGGAAGCGCGCAAGCCTTCCAGCATTGCGTTGTAGATCGCGGCGGATGAGCGGGCAGATTCCGATCCGCCGCGCAAAATGACCGCGTTGCCGGATTTGAGGCAGAGCGCGGACCCGTCCACCGTCACGTTCGGCCGGCTCTCATAGATCATCCCAATCACGCCGATGGGCGTGGACAAGCGCTGAATGTCGAGACCGTTTGGACGCTGCCAGCGCGCCAGCTCGCGGCCCACCGGATCGGGCAGCGCCGCAACGTCTTCCATGCTCCTCGCCATCGCTTCGATGCGCTTCTCGTCCAGAAGCAGCCGGTCACGCAGTGCCGGTGTCAGGTTTTTGGCGTTCGCGATATCGGCAGCATTGGCCGCGAGAATATCCTTCGCCTGCGCGCGGATCGCGGCGGCGGCAGATAGCAGCGCCTTGTTCTTCGTATCTGCCGAAGCCTCACGCAGAATATGCGCGGCGTCGCGAGCGGCTTCGCCCATCGCGAGCATGTCGCGTTCCAGATTGCTTCTCATGCGCTGCCTGTCAGCGCGAGATCGTCGCGGTGGATCATCTCGTCGCGACCGCGATAGCCCAAGATGGCTTCGATCTCCTGGCTCTTTTTGCCAGCGATGCGCTCCGCATCGGAGGCATTGTAGGCGCTAAGCCCACGGGCGATTTCGTTGCCTTGGCCGTCGCGCACGGCGACGGCATCGCCCCGCTCGAAACGGCCATCGATCTGGCGGATACCGGCAGGCAGTAGGCTCTTTCCCTCGCTCAGCGCCTTCGCCGCGCCCGCATCCACGATCAGCGCACCTTGCGGCTTGAGCACACCGGCGATCCAACGCTTGCGTGCTTGCGCCGGCGTCGTGCTGGCATGAAAGCGGGTGGACTTGGCGCCATCTTCAATAGCGCGCAGCGGATGATCGACTGCACCTTTCGCGATCACAACTTCGCAGCCGGCACTCGTCGCGATCTTCGCGGCGATCAGTTTGGACACCATGCCGCCGCGTCCGACGCCAGAGATGGAGGTCCCGGCCATCGCTTCGATCTCGCGCGTGATAACCGGAACATTCGCGATATGCTTCGCGTCAGGATTGGTCATGGGATCGGCGGTGTAGAGGCCGTCGACATCCGACAGCAGCACGAGACGGTCCGCTTCCATCATGGAGGCGACGCGCGCGGCGAGCCGATCGTTGTCGCCAAAACGGATTTCCGCCGTCGCCACCGTGTCGTTTTCGTTGATGACGGGGATGCTGCCGAGCGACAGCAGCGTCTTCAACGTCGCGCGGGCATTGAGATAACGCGCGCGCTCCTCCGTGTCGCCGAGCGTCAGAAGGATCTGCGAAACCGTGATGCCTTCACTGGAAAGAATGTCGGCGTAGGCCTGCGCGAGGCGCACCTGCCCCACTGCGGCAGCGGCCTGGCTTTCTTCGAGTTTGAGAAGACCCGGCTTCAATCCCAATGCGCGGCGGCCCAGCGCAATCGCGCCAGACGAAACGAGAATAACGTCTTTGCCCTCGCGCCTCAGCGCGGCCACATCGGCGCAGAGTGTTTTCAGCCAGTCGCGGCGCAGCTCACCGGTTTCGGCGTTGACCAGAAGCGCCGAGCCGATCTTGACGACGATGCGTTTCGCACCGGCCATGTCACGGCGTCCAGGCGCGCACGGCGGGGCGTTTCTTGGCTTTGGCGCGGCGCTTGGCGATTTCCTTCACCATCAGGCGCAACACCTCATTCACGCCTTCGCCGGAGACGCCGGAAATCAGATGCACTTTTTCTCCGCTGGCTTTTTCCAGCGCGGCTTTCTTCTTGGTGATCTGCGCCTTCGGAATCGCGTCGATTTTGTTGAGCGCCAGGATTTCCGGCTTCTCGGCAAGGCCGTGACCATAGGCTTCAAGCTCGCCGCGGATGGTCTTGTAAGCCTTCACGATCTCGCTTTGCGTACCGTCGATCAGATGCAGGATTGCGCCGCAGCGTTCGGCGTGGCCGAGAAAACGGTCGCCAAGCCCCGCGCCTTCATGCGCGCCTTCGATCAGGCCCGGCAAATCGGCGATGACGAAATCGCTCTCGTCGATCTTCACCATGCCAAGCTGCGGATTGAGCGTGGTGAAGGGATAGTCGCCAATCTTGGGTTTTGCCGCCGACACGCGCGACAGGAAGGTCGACTTCCCCGCATTCGGCAACCCGATGAGCCCCGCGTCCGCGATCAGCTTCAGGCGAAGAATGATCGTCTTCTCTTCGCCCGGTTGTCCGGGATTGGCGTGGCGCGGCGCCTGGTTGGTGGAGGATTTGAAATGGGCGTTGCCGAAGCCGCCATTGCCGCCCTTGGCAAGCATCACGCGGTCGCCCGGCTTTGCAAGATCGGCGATCAGCGTTTCGCCGTCTTCTTCAAAGATCTGCGTACCGACCGGAACGCGGATAAGCGCATCATCGCCGCCGTGACCGGTCATCACCTTACCCATGCCGCCCTCGCCGTTCTTGGCTCGGATGTGCTGCTGGTAGCGATAGTCGATCAATGTGTTGAGGTTCTCGACGGCCTCGGCCCAGACGTCGCCGCCCTTGCCGCCATCGCCGCCCCACGGGCCGCCATATTCCATGAATTTCTCGCGGCGAAACGCGACGCAGCCGTTTCCGCCTGCGCCGCTGAGAATATAGACCTTCGCCTGGTCGAGGAATTTCATGCCGCCTTCTTCTTCCAGAAACCGTCGCGCGTCAAAACAACCTTGTGGCAATAGACCGAATGACCGCGGGCCAGGCAGTCGCGTTGGTCCGTCCCGTCCGGCACGCAGCCCAGCTTTTCCAGCACATGGCCGGAGGCGGGATTGTCATGGAAATAGCCCGCGATCACATTTTCCAAGCCAAGCTCCATGAAGGCAAAGGCGATCAGCCGGCTCGCCGCTTCCGTCGCATAACCCTGTTGCCAGAACGGCTTGCCCAGCCAATAACCGAACTCGAAAACCTCGCCCTCGCGTTTGTGCAACCCGACGCTGCCGAGATAGGCGCCGTCTTCCTTGCGCGTGATGGCGAAGGCGTATTCCGTTCCGTTGAAACGGGCTTCCGCCATCTTCTCGATCCAGCCCCGCGCATCCGCTTCAGTATAGGGATGCGGAACGCGCGAAAGATTTTTCGCCACGTCGTAGTCGCCGATCAGGGAAACGATTTCCGGCACGTCGAACGGCGCCGGCACTCTGAGCAACAGTCTTTTGGTCTCCAGTCTCCAAACCACAACACAATCTCCCTCCGTGCGAGGGAAATAAAAAAGGGAAGATGGCGGACCATCTTCCCTCGCTATGATGAGCCGCCGATTTGTCCGGCAGCTCCTTTTCCAAGCTACCTATCTAGTTTGCGTCCTTCGCCGCCGGGTTTTGCGCCGTAATGACCGATACGAATTGGCGGCGCTTGAAGCCCGTCTTGAACGAGACGTGACCGTTGGCCGTCGCAAAGAGCGTGTGGTCCTTGCCCATGCCGACATTCTCGCCCGGATAGAATTTGGTGCCGCGCTGACGCACGATGACATTGCCGGCGTTGATCACTTCGCCGCCATAAATCTTCACGCCCAGCATCTTGGGGTTCGAGTCGCGACCGTTGCGCGAAGAGCCGCCTGCTTTCTTGTGTGCCATACGTCTAGTTCCTAAGCCGTGCTGATACCCGCAAGCGTTAGCTTGCCGAAATGGAAGTGATCTTCACTTTCGTGAAGTGCTGGCGGTGACCGCGCTTGCGATGGGTGTTCTTGCGGCGGCGCTTCTTGAACGCCACGACCTTCTCGCCCTTGCCCTGATCGACCACTTCGGCGGTGACGGAGGCACCCGAGATCAGCGGCGCGCCGTGCTTGGGGGCATCGCCGCCCAGCATCATGACTTCGCCGAAAGTAATCTTCGAACCGGCGTCACCATCGAGACGTTCGATGGTGATCACGTCGTCTTTGGCGACTTTGTACTGTTTTCCGCCCGTGCGGATGACCGCGAACATAAGGTAAGTCCTTGAAATCATTGGTATCCGCGCGGACAGTGGTCCGGCGGAAGCCGCGCAATATACTTAGCGGCGAGGCGGGGTCAAGGGACGCTTGGCAGAACGCCGAAATCTGCGTCTTTGCTGAAAATGTAACGCAATTGCGCTTTGCTCTGGGGAGCCCAACCCGCTCCCGCGCGTTGGGCGCACACAGGGGACTTTTTCATGTTCAGGACGATAGCCGCGGGACTGCTTTTGGCCGCCTTTTCCAGCGCGGCATTTGCCGCCGATGAGGCGCCCGAGAAAGGCACTTTCTCTGTCCTGTTCGAGAACGATGTGTTCTTCAATTCCGACCGCGCCTATACCGACGGCGTGCAGTTCGCCTGGACGTCCGCGGTGCGTGATTCCTGGAGCTCGGTGACGAGCTTGGCGCGTGACCTGCCATTCTTCGCACAGGAAGGCGATGTGCGCACGACGCTCGCGCTGGGGCAGAACATCTACACGCCGCGCAACATCAATCTTGCCAACCCGAATCCGAAAGACCGGCCTTATGCGGGCTACCTCTATGGCGAGATCGGCCTGATCAATCACGTCGAAAGCGGCCGGCTCGATCAGATGAATTTGCAGTTGGGCGTGGTGGGCCCGGCGTCGCTGGCCGAGCAGACACAAAATACCGTGCACAAGCTGATCAATAATGACGAGGCAAATGGCTGGAAATATCAGCTCAAAAACGAACCCACGGCGGAACTGACCTATGAGCGGGCGTGGAAACTCATCTCGCCACAATCTTTCGCCGGTCTCCTGTTCGATGTCGATCCGCATGTCGGCGCTGCTGTCGGCAATGTCTACGACTATGCGAATGTGGGCGCCGTGGCACGGTTCGGCTTCCCGCTGCCGGACGATTACGGCCCGGTGCGAATCGAACCCAATACGGCCGGATCAAACTGGTTCGAACCGACGGGCGCCATTGGCGCTTATGTCTTTGCCGGTGTGGATGGACGTGCCGTGGCGCGCAATATCTTCCTCGACGGCAACACCTGGGATCACAGCCGCAGCGTGAACAAGGTGCCGTTCGTGGGCGATTTGCAGTTGGGCGCGGCGATCACCTCCTACAATTGGCGGCTGACCTTCACCCATGTTTTCCGGTCCAAAGAGTTCGAGCACCAGCACTATGATGAGCAATTTGGCGCCATAAACCTTTCCTACCGCTACTAAACGCCCGCTTGGCAAGAGACACATAACGCGGGAACATAGGTTCCTCAGGCCCGTTACAAGCGGGAGAGCGCGCGCCTCCCCACGTCAGATTTTTGAGATCGGCCTCTCTTAAGGAACAGGAAGCAGAACGTGAGCAATACCGATTTCGACATGGATAAGGGCGACAACCGCCTCGCCGAAAGCATCGCCCGGCTGCAGGACGAAGCGGATTCGCTGATGGGCGACATGCCCAACGTACCGCCGGAACTGAAAAACAAGCTGCAATCTCTGCAGGATCAGATCTCCGATCTCTACGCGATGATCTCCGAAGAGGCCGCTTACTCCGTCGATGTGGTGGAAGAGGCGATCGTCGCGCGTCCCTGGACAAGCACCTTCATCGCCTTCGGCCTCGGCTGCCTCGTGGCGACGCTTCTGCGTCCAGCGCCGCGCCGCGGCTGGCATCTGTAACGGAGAACATCATGGCGACCGCCTCGACACAGAAAAGAGCCCGCCCGCGTGCCGCCGCAGCGACCGCCGCACGACGCAGAACCGTGGCGCGCCGCCCACGTCCCGCGCCCGGCCCCGATGCGGGCACGATTGCGACCTGGGCGACCTTCGCGCTTGCGGGTTTGGTGATCGCCGTGGGCGTCGCCGCCATTCTTGTCGATGACGTTCCGTTCGAGGATCGCGAGATTCGCAATCTGCGCCATCGTCTGCGCGACCGCGCCTCGCATGCGTCGGCCGATGCGATCGATGCGCTCAGCCGCCAGTTCGCCGAGCTACGCGGCGAGGTCCAGCAGCGGATCGCGCACTTGCGCTAAAGCGTTAGTGCCGCTTGAAATACTGAACCTGCTTCTCGTGCTTTTCGGCCGCCGCTCGCGTGCGGAAGGTGCCCAGATTGCGGCGCTTGCCGGTCTTGGGGTCTTTCTTGCGCGAATAGAGGCGATAGCCGCCGGACGATAATTTGCGGATCATGGAAACCTCCCTGTTCCTGTAAGAACAACCGGCAGGCCACCTCGGTTTCACCGTGTTTTCAATCCACCACGATGCGCGGCGCGTAACGGTGGAGCAGGGTTCCATGCTCGGCGAGCCAGCGCTGCGCACGCTTCACATCCGCGCCCAGCAGATTCACCAGCTGCCAAAAGCGCGGACTGTGGTTCATCTCCTTCATATGCGCCACTTCATGCGCGACCACATAATCGAGCACGAAATCCGGAGCGAGGATCAGCCGCCATGAGAAGGAGAGCGTGCGCTCCGCCGAGCAGGAGCCCCACCGGCTGGCGGTGTCGCGTACGGTGATGCGGCGCGGCTTGATGCCCAGCTTGTCGGCATAGAACGCCGTGCGCGCGTCCAGTGTCTTGCGGGCTTCGCGCTTGAGAAAATCCATCACACGGCGCGGCGCATGTTCGGGCTTTCCCGATACCAGAATGACGGGATCGCCATCTTCTTCATCGGCCCATACCGGCGCGCGGCCTTTTTCACCTTCCACGATATGATGGATTTCACCGCGAAACGGGATGCGCTCGCCGACACCGAGCAGAACGGGCTTTGGCACGCGGGCCAGGCGCTTGCGGATCCAGTCTGTCTCCGAACGCGCGAAGGCGAGCGCACCTTCCAGCGCGCGGCGCGACGGCGCCACCACCGTCACTTCCCCCGTCGAAGGGTGCACCTTCACGATCAGACGGCGCGCGCGCGGATTGAGACGCAAAGTCACAGGCACAAAATCGCCGTCGATGCGCAGAAGCTCGCGGCCAGCCAGTTGCCGCTTTGCTTTTTTGCGAGGCTGCCCCAACACACGCATGGGCTTTCCTTTGTCTCACCGTTGCGCTTTGCTTGGATACACGCAAAGAGCGCACGCAATTATGACGAGCAGTTCTCACTCTCATCTGGCCCGCTTCCATCTGGCATTCCCGGTTCGCGACCTCGCCGAAGCGCGCGCGTTCTACACAGACTTGCTTGGATGCCGCGAAGGCCGGTCTTCGGACGAATGGGTCGACTTCGACTTCTTCGGTCACCAGATCGTTGCGCATTTAAGCCCGGATGACGCCGGACACAAAGCACATAATGTTGTTGACGGCGAGGATGTGCCGGTGCGCCATTTTGGAATCATCCTTGACATGAATGCGTGGAAAGAACTCGCCGCGAAACTTTCTTCACGTAATGTGAAGTTCATCATCGAACCGGGCATTCGTTTCGAAGGCGAGCCCGGCGAGCAAGCAACATTCTTCTTCACCGATCCCAGCGGCAATGCGTTGGAATTCAAAGCCTTCGCCGACGAACGAATGATCTTCGCAAAATGAGCGCGCGCAATTCGACACAAATTGCCCTGATGATCGGCACGGTTTCCCTTGTGCTGATCCTGGGCGCGCTGGGATTTCAGTATATCGGCGGCTACCCGCCCTGCGAAATGTGCATGTGGCAGCGCTATCCGCACTTTGCCGCAATCGTGATTGGTTTGGGCGGCGGCTTGCTATTGCAGGCGGGCGTTTTGCCGCAAAGCCTTGCGCGGCCTATTGCGATCCTCGCCATTTTGGCGTTGGCGATCACGGGCGCGATCGGCGTTTATCACGCCGGTGTGGAATGGCAGATGTGGGCGGGACCAAGCGCCTGCACCGGATCGGCGTTCCAGCTTGCCGGAAAGCTCGATCTCAATGCGCATGTCGTGAGCTGCGACCATGCCGCGTGGCGGCTCTTCGGAATCTCGATGGCCGGTTACAACGCACTTATCTCGCTGGGCTTCGCCATCGCCGGATTCGCGATGTTGTCGCGGACGAGGAAGACGGCATGAGCGCGCGCAGGAAGCGCCCGGCCATGCCCGGTGTGCGAAACAACACCGATACCGAATCCATGATCCGCGTGGACCATGCCGGCGAATATGGCGCGGTGCGGATCTATGAAGGCCAGCTGGCCGTCTTCGGAAACCGCAAATCCGAAACCGCCAATGCCATCCGCAAAATGGCGGAGCAGGAACAGGAACACCTTACCGCCTTCGACAAGCTGGTGAACGAGCGCCGTGTGCGGCCGACGGCGCTGGAGCCGGTGTGGCGCGTGGCCGGTTTCGCGCTGGGTGCGGCCACCGCGCTGATGGGCGAGAAGGCGGCGATGGCGTGCACGGCCGCCGTCGAGGAAGTGATCGACGAGCATTACGCGCAGCAGATCGAAAGGCTGGATGGCGATCCGGCATTGAAAGGCGCGGTGGAAAAATTCCGCGCCGACGAGATTGCGCACAAGAACGAGGCGCTGGAGCGCGGCGCAGAACAGGCGCCCGGCTACAAGCTTCTCAGCGAAACCATCAAGGCAGGATGCCGCCTCGCCATCAAGCTTTCCGAGCGGATATGAGCGACGACGATTCGCTGGAAGATCTGCGCCATCACAAGCTTTCGCTGGCCGCCAATCCCCGCCGCGCGACGATGGACGATGCGCGCGCCATCGCGCGGCTATTCGCCGCCGCGTTCACCACCGACCCAGTGATGGACTGGATCGCGCGGCCGGGTCCGAAGCGTGCGGCGGGTTTGGAGCGCTTCTTCTATTGGCTGCTACAGACGCGCGCGATTCCATTCGGCCATGTCTGGATGGCGGAAGATGCCAGCGTGGCGGCGGCGTGGCTTCCGCCCGATGCACCGGCGAGCCCCGGCGGCTTCTTCGATCAACTCAGGCTTATTCCGATGTTCTTGCGGCTCTGCGGATTTCCGCGGTTGGGCCGTGGTTCGGCAATGGGCGATGCGATGGAGAAGAACCATCCGCAAGAGCCGCATTTCTATTTGGCCTTCATCGCCGTCGCACCGCGCTTTCAGGGCATGGGTCTCGGCGGCGCTTTGCTCGATGCGACCATCCGCAAAGTCGATGAGGCGCGAGCGCCTGCTTATCTGGAAAATTCCAATCCGAAGAACACCAAGCTGTATGAGCGCGCCGGTTTCGTCGCGCGCAAAAGCATTTCGCCGCCGGGTGCACCGCCCTTGATCGCGATGTGGCGTGAGGCGAAGAGTGCCTAAGCCTCCAGCTCGCTATCCCAATAAAGATAATCCGCCCAGCTATCGTGCAAATAGTTGGGCGGGAAGCGGCGTCCGTTGTTGCGCAGCTCGTTCACTGACGGGCGATGCGGCGGAATACGCGGGAACATGCCGATGTGATGGGTGAGCCGCCCGCCCTTCATCAGATTGCAGGGCGCGCAAGCGGTAACGACATTCTCCCATGTCGTCTTGCCGCCGCGCGAGCGCGGGATGACGTGATCGAAGGTGAGATCGTCCTCGTCGCCGCAATATTGGCATTCGAAGCGGTCGCGCAGGAATACGTTGAACCGGGTGAACGCCGGATTGCGCGCGGGCCTCACATAGCTTTTGAGCGAGACGACGGATGGCAGCTTCATCTCGAAGCTGGGCGAGCGCACCGCGCGGTCATATTCGGCGAGGATGTTCACACGCTCGAGGAACACTGCCTTGATCGCGTCCTGCCAGGACCACAGCGACAGCGGAAAATAACTCAGCGGCCGGTGATCGGCGTTGAGTACGAGGGCCGGGCAGGCTTCCGGGCTGCGTCCGGCGGCTAACACGGTTTGCTCCTTGTGAAGACAGCACCTCCAATTTCGGCCGGGACTGTAGCGATAAAGAACCCGCTCTGCCAACCAGTGCCAAGCCACGGACGATGTTATGCGATTCGCTGTGACGGCCAAGCGACAGTCACGTCACGGGACAGGAAATTTCCGGCGCCTTTCGCACAAGCTGCCCGCGAAAAGCGCGCGCGAGGAATTCGCCGCCCATAGCAAGGCCGGTTTCATCGATGGAATGTCCGACCCCGGACGAAATATGCCACTGCACGGCAGCGCCCGCGCCACCCAGCGTTGCGGCAGAGGCAAACAATGCCCCGACAGGGATCATTGGATCGGCATCGCCGTGTATGAGCAGGATCGGCGGCGCGTCGGAGCCGATCTGCGGCTTCTGATCCGCGAGCATGCCGGAATAGCCGATGATGGCGGCCGGTTTCATTGTGCGTTTGAGGCCCACATGCAGCGACATCATCGTGCCCTGGCTGAAGCCGACGAGGGCAAGCTTGTCGCCGGTGAGATTGAGGCGCTTCAGCTCAATGTCGAGAAAACTCTCCAGCGTGGCCGAAGCGGATTCGACGCCGCGCGCCATTTCCGCGGGATCGATGCGGGAAATCGGAAACCATTGATAGCCGAAGCCCGCGCCGCTGGGCTGCGGCGCGTTGGGCGCGACGAACGCCACCGTCGGCAACAGGCGCTGCCACATCGGCGCCAGGCCGATGAGATCGTTTCCGTCCGCACCATAGCCATGCGCCAGCACAACGAGGTGCGTGGCCTCGCCGCGCACCGGCGGCAATCTGGGACCGGAGAGTTGGTGGAGAGACGCCATGCGCTATTTCAGCAACGGCAGCGGCCGAAAGCCATAGGCGATTTCCCAAATCTCCGCACCGTCGATGTCGAAGCTTTTGCGCGAAC
>DASXHQ010000007.1:0-1588 GCA_036488415.1 Rhizomicrobium sp. | reverse complement strand
GGCGGCCGAGCGAAGGCATCAATCCACTTCCCGAGACAGCCTGAAACGGTTGGACGAAAGCGGCCTACGCGCTCATCCGAGAGCTTATTTCTTCTCTTCCCAGGAACCGCGGATCTTTTCCGCCCAGTTCTTGTAGCTGTGCCAATTGTACAGAGTGTTGGTAATCGCCCCGTGACGCCCGCCGGTTTTGAAATGTTCTCGCGGGGTAACGGCGCCCGGCTTGAGAGCGCCCGGCTCCGTGCGGGGAGCCCGACGGTCCACGCCGCTGTACCGAGTATGATTTTTGACTTCGCTCATCGCTTGTGCCTCTGTCGATGTGCACAACAGTAAGTGCCGCGCACCATCTAGGGCAGGAACTGTGTCACAGGGGTCTGTGCACTGTCGCTAGTCGGCGACGAGCATTGGGATGCGCATCTCAGAGACTATCGCGGTAAGTTAAATCGGCTCCTGGTCCATGCCTCGCCAGGCATCGAAAAGCGGCTTCAGTTCTTCGAGCGAAGACGCAAGCGCCGCCGGCAATAACGTGGTGTAAGCATCGAGCAGAGCGATCGCGTTGCGCGCGGGATCGGTTCGCGTGGCCGCTCCCAAGCGGCGCGATATGCCGCGGTTCACGATATGCAGATTTGCATAGAGCGCTTCGAGGGGCGCGAAACCCTGGGCGTGACTCGACGCCGTCAGCTCGCGCGCCAGCAGAAACATGCTCACGCAGCGATACACCGTTTCCGCCTCGCTCGCGAACGGCAAATGGAAGCGCGCCATCGGACGGAAGCGGTCGGTCCAGGGGCAGCCCGCGGTCGCCATGATCAAACCCAGCACGGAACTCATGGCCTGTTGCGCGGTGGTTTCGGCGTACATCGTGCGCTCCGCCTGCGTGACCGTCACGCCGACCGTGTCGAACGACACCAGCGCGTTGAGCGGCTCGATCGCCGACGCCATCTGCAACGCGGCGGGACAATGCGTGTGTTCGGCGGCGTTGAGCGGGCAGTTGTCGCACTGATTGAACTTGAGTTCGGTCCAGAACGGCGGCGCGGCCGGCGCCGCATTGGATAGCCGAAAATCCGCGGAGTCGAAGCTGAAGTCCAGCGACCTTTGCGATCCGTCCGGCAAATCGAAGCGGTAGCGGATGCGCTCCGGATTGCTCATGCCACGAGTCGGTAGCAAGGCGTGTATTCGGCGCCGGTGAATTTCATCCGGCCCTGGGCCACGAAGGAACGCAGCAATCGATCGAGCGGCTCCATGATCGAGGGTTCGCCGGCGAGTTCGAACGGTCCGAAGTGTTCGATGGCGTTGATCCCGTATTCCTTGATGTTTCCCGCCACGATTCCGGAGAATGCGCGCCGCAAGTTCGCGGCGCGTTCGTGCACCGGCTGATCGCGCGACAGGCGCAACCCCCGCATCGAGTCGTGCGTGACCTCGAAGGGCAGTTGGAATTCCAGCGGGATCTTCAGCAGCCAGTTGAAACCGTACGAATCGCTGGCCTGCTTGCGAAAGTCCCGGACCGTTTCCAAGCCTTTCACCATGGCACGCGCCACGGCGGCCGGGTCGTCGATGATCATTTGGTAGCGGGACTGCGCGGCTGCGCCCAAGG
>DASXHQ010000097.1:0-13458 GCA_036488415.1 Rhizomicrobium sp. | reverse complement strand
GCGAAGTCACGGCGAAGAACCGCCCGCAATGGTTCGTCAATGTCACCGACGATTCCTGGTTCGGTCCGCCATCCTCCTCCGGTCCCTATCAACATCTTTTGATCGCGCGCGTCCGTGCCGTTGAGGAAGGCTTGCCCGTTGCGCGCGCGGCCAATACCGGCATTTCCGCAGTGATCGATCCCATGGGCCGGATTGTGGCGGAACTTGGCAGCGGCAAAGCCGGTATCGTGGTTTCGGCGCTTCCCGCCGCATTGCCGGAAACATTCTTCGCGAAATTCGGCGAAACCGGGTTCCTCCTTATGCTGATTTTCGCGGGCGCTGCGGGATTGTTCTGGCCCGCCGCAACCTCCGGACGCCGAACCCGTTAGACTCAATGGTGCTTTTCCTGCGGCTGGGAACGGGACTAAGGTCCCATCGGTAAACGGTAATTTGCGTGAGGGCAGTTAGGAAAGACGGTGCCAAAGAAGCAAGCCAGCCCTATCGATGTCCAGGTCGGGACCCGTGTTCGTTTGCGACGCATGTTGATCGGCATGAGTCAGGAAAAGCTCGGCGAGATGCTCGGTCTCACCTTCCAGCAGGTCCAGAAATACGAGAAAGGCGTGAACCGCATCGGCGCGGGCCGCCTGTTTCAGGTGGCGCATATTCTGGGCGTGCCGATCGACTATTTCTACGAAGGCGTGAACGGCACATCCGAAGGCGTGCCGGGTTTCGCGGAGCCCGGCAGTGGTTCGCCGCCGGTGATGGAATTTCTGTCGAGCGGCGAAGGGCTGCAGCTCAGCCTTGCCTTCATGAAGATCAAGGATTCGAAAGTGCGCAAGCGCGTGCTGGATCTGGTGAAGAGCTTGTCCGACGGCGAAGAGGCTTCGGAGCACTGACCGAGTTCAGCGCGACTTTTTCTCGTCGATGCCGGAACGATGTGTGCGCGCATCGAGCGCTGCATATGCTTCGTCCGGTGTGACGTCACGGGCCGCCCACAACACCAGCAAGTGGTAAAGCAAATCCGCGGATTCGTTGATGAGATGCTCCTTGTCTTCCGCCACCGCGGCGAGCGCGGTCTCCACGCCCTCTTCGCCCAGCTTCTTGGCGATTTTGAGCGTGCCCTGATGAAAAAGCTTCGCCGTGTAGGACGACGCGGGATCGGCGTCCTTGCGCGATTTGATCGTCTCGAACAGGCGGTCGATGGGGTGAAGGTCCGTCATTCCGGAACTTTAGGCGCGCCTCTTACCGCTGTCACGAAAAGGGTTGTGGATTAATTGACCCCCGGCTCCAGCAGGCGGCGCGCGATCACCTGGGCCTGAATCTCGGCGGCGCCTTCGAAGATGTTGAGGATGCGCGCGTCGCACAGAACGCGGCTGATCTCGAATTCTAGCGCGAATCCGTTGCCGCCGTGGATTTGCAGCGCGTTGTCGGCCGCGGCCCAGGCCACACGCGCGCCCAGAAGCTTTGCCATCCCGGCTTCCAGATCGCAGCGCCGGCCCTCGTCTTTCTCGAAGGCAGCATGATAGGCGATTTGGCGCGCCACTGCGATTTCCACCGCCATCATCGCCAGTTTGTCACTGACGCGGGGGAATTCGAAAATAGGTTTGCCGAATTGCGTACGCTCCAACGCGTAGCTGAGCCCCAGATCGAGCGCGCGCTGCGCCACGCCGATGGCGCGCGCGGCGGTTTGGATGCGCGCGGATTCGAAGGTCTGCATCAGTTGCTTGAAGCCCTGGCCTTCCTCGGTGCCAAGCAGATTCTTCGCCGGCACTTCGAAGCCGTCGAAACCGATCTCGTATTCCTTCATGCCGCGATAGCCGAGCACCTGGATTTCGCCGCCGGTCATGCCCTTGGCCGGAAAAATCTCTTTCTCCGTGCCGCGCGGCTTTTCCGCGAGCAACATGGAAAGCCCGCGATAACCTTTCTGGTCGGGAAGAGTGCGCACCAGAAGCGTCATCATGTCGGCGCGCGCAGCGTGGGTGATCCAGGTCTTGTTGCCATAGATCTTGAAGACGTCGCCTTCGCGCACACCGCGCGTTTTCAGTTCAGCAACGTCCGATCCTCCAGCCGGTTCGGTGAAGACGGCGGTGGGCAGAACTTCGCCGCTGGCGATCTTTGGCAGCCAGCGGTTCCTCTGCTCGTCCGTGCCACCAGTGAGGATCAACTCGCAGGCGATCTCCGAGCGCGTGGCGAGTGAGCCGACGCCGATATAGCCGCGCGACAATTCTTCCGAGACGACGCACATCGCCGTCTTGGAAAGTCCGGAGCCACCGAATTCTTCCGGCAGACTGAGGCCGAACACGCCGAGTTCTGACAGCTCGTCGATTACCGGCAGCGGAATGAGTTCGTCCTTCAGATGCCACTGATGAGCGAAGGGCGTAACCTTGTCCTGCGCGAAGCGATAAAATTGCTCACGCACCATGCCCATCGTTTCATCAAGGCCGGGATCGCCATAGAACATCGCGCCGGCATGGGTGCGCAGATAGTCCGCAATGCCGTCACGGATTTCGCGTTTAGAACAATCTACGATCAGCTTGTGCGTTGCATTCCAGAAGCCTGTAAAGTCGTCATTGCTCAGGCCGAGATCGCCGGGACGAGCAATCTCGCCCTGACTCATCGGGATACCGCCGGCGATCTGCGAGAGATATTCGCCAAAGGCGCATTGCAGGATCAGGTTTTCGATTTCACCGAACCGCTTCTCGCCGTCGAGCTTTCGCGCCCAGCGCGCTATCTGTCGCAACGCTTCGACATAAGTCGCATACCAGGCGAAGGCGTGAACCGCGCGCTGCTCGCGGTCGATTGTCTTAGCATCGACTTTGCCGTTGACGGTGACTTTGGCGGCAACGGATGTGCGCGCAGCGGCCAGCAGCTTTTCGGCGGCGAGGACCGTGTCATCGCAACGGGCAAGAAGTTCGGAAGTCGTTGTCATTTCAAGTACTTTCAGCGTTTTCAAATCATAGCCAGTATTCGCCGCACTGCACCATATGGCAAAGCTTGTGCGGCGCCCGCGCTTCTGTTTTCAATTTCATAGTCATTTCGGGGAAGCCAATCATGAAAATCCATAGTGTTGCGGGGGCGATATTCGTGCTGGTTCTGGCTGCGCCGGCTTTCGCGGCGAGCGATCTTTCGCCCGCGGATAAAAAGGCGATGCACGATTACATCCTGTCGATGGACAAGGTGAAGGCGATGGGCGCCGCGCTCGACGACTTCAAGAAGATGGAAAAGAGCGATCCGTCCTTGGAAAAGCAGGCGCACAATGTCGGCGACGACAGCAAGTCGATTTCCGAAATGGAAGCGAAGGTCGCCGCCAATCCCAAAATGATGGCGGTTTACCGTGCGCATGGGCTTTCGCCCGCCGATGCGGTCGTCATGCCGTTCGTGCTGATGTATGCGGGCATGATCGTGGAATATCCCTCGGCTGGCGCCAAGCTTTCGGACGAGACGTCGCCGCAACAGATCGCTTTCTTCAAACAGAACGAGAAAGCGCTGAAAGCGACGGACTGGCTTTATCCGAAGAACTAAGCCGTCTGCGCCTCCAGCACGTCCTCGTAGGTTTTCAAACCGGGGCGTTGTGCGTTGACGAGCACGGCCATGTTGCCGGGCAGGTGCTCGTTCTTCCACATCTTGGTGTGCGCGCGCGGAATGTCGGCCCAGGGAAAGACTTCACTCATGCACGGATCGAGGCGGCGTTCTACCATGAGGCGGTTCGCCTGCGATGCCTGCATCAGGTTCGCGAAATGCGATCCTTGGATACGCTTCTGGCGCATCCACACATAGCGCGCGTCGAAGGTGATGTTGTAGCCGCTGGTGCCGGCGCAGAACACGACCATGCCACCGCGCTTCACCACAAGGCATGACACAGGAAAGGTCGACTCGCCCGGATGCTCGAACACCATGTCGACATCGTTGCCCTTGCCGGTGATGTCCCAGATCGCCTTGCCGAATTTGCGCGCCTCTTTCGTCCACGCGTCGTATTCCGGCGTCCCCACGGTGGGCATCTGACCCCAGCAATTGAAATCCTTGCGGTTGATGACACCTTTGGCGCCGAGCGACAGCACAAAGTCGCGTTTGCTCTCGTCGCTGATGACGCCAATCGCGTTGGCGCCGCTGACCGCGCAAAGCTGTACCGCGAACGAGCCCAGCCCGCCGCTCGCACCCCAGATCAGCACGTTATGACCGGGGCGCAGGATGTGCGGACGGTGACCGAAGAACATGCGATAGGTCGTGGCGAGCGTCAGTGTGTAACAGGCCGACTCTTCCCATGTCAGATGCTTGGGGCGTTCCATGAGCTGGCGGTCCTGCACGCGCGCGAATTGCGCGAAGGAACCGTCCGGCGTCTCGTAACCCCAGATGCGTTGGCTCGGCGAGAACATGGGATCGCCGCCATTGCATTCCTCGTCGTCGCCGTCGTCCTGATTGCAGTGCACGACGACTTCGTCCCCGACTTTCCAGCGCGTGACCTTCGAGCCCACAGCCCAGACGATGCCGGACGCGTCGCTGCCGGCTATGTGATAGGGATTCTTGTGCGCGTCGATCGGCGAGATCGGGGTGCCGAGCCCCGCCCACACGCCGTTGTAGTTCACACCCGCCGCCATCACGAGAATGAGCACGTCGTGGCTGTCGAGCGGCCAAGTCGGCACGACTTCCATCTGCATGGAATCTTCCGGCGGCCCGTGACGATCCTTGCGAATGGTCCACGCATACATGTTCTTGGGAATGTGCCCCATCGGCGGGATCTCGCCGATCTCATAGAGGTCCTTGTAGACGTCCAGCTGCGGCTTGATTTCGACGGCGGCCATGAGCCCCTCGCTCCTCATTTCCCTGTTGTAACGCGCTTGTTCCCGCGCGGTGGCGGAGTAGGCCAAGTGTTTTGCTGCGATGCAACAGAAAAGTTGGTATCTACCCATAAAGCAGACATTTTGCGCAATAAAGTTACGCCACCGCTCAACCGGTGCGCCGCTGGAATCGGGTTTTTTTTATCTTGCCGCCGGCCTTGGCCGCGATCTCTTTCACCTTCACGGCCTGGCGAATTGAGAGCGATGAATTGAGTGGCCCCTTCTCCGGATCGCCGAACGCGCGGCCATAGGTTTCCAGCCGCTGCTCCACGGAGCCGAGGAATTCGCCCTCCCAGTCCGACAGCTTTACGCCGGAGGTCTCTGCGATCTTCTTGGCGCGGCGGAGCGCTTTTAGCGCCACGCGTTTGGCACGTTTGCGGTCGGCTTCGCGCAGATCCTTCGGCGTCTTTCGTTTCGGTGGTTTTCCGAACGCCATCTGTCAGTGCGCGATGTGCGGATTTTTCTCGCCCGCTTTCATCGCCAGCTGGATGTTGTCGATGGCGACGGGGCAGGTGAAATGCTTGGAGCGCGCGCAGTTGGGATTGTATGCGTCATTGAAATCGATCGTCACCGTCTTGGGCGGATACGCGCCGAAGCTGTCGATATCGACATAGCGCCCCGCGCCATAGGCTTCCTTGCCCGTTAGATCGTCGGTGAAGAAGGCCGACATGTCGGCGATCTTTTTGGGATCGTTGTCGCCGGAATAGAAGGGCAGAACGATCGTCTTGCCCTGAAGGGAAAAGGTCGCTTCGCCCACCAGATAGAACTGCTTGTCGGTGCCGCGCGAGGTGCGGAACACATGTGGCGGCCGTTTCGGATTGGGCTTGAAGCTGGCCGTAACGCGATAGGCGGGATCGTAGGGGAAATAAGAAACGCCTTTGAAGTTCAGTGCGTCCGGATTCTGCTGGTTGAAGACAAAGATGCGCCAGCCCATCACGCCCGCATCGACCTGCGTCGGCTGGCCGTCGACATCGACATCCTTGTCGATGGGGACGCTCTTCATCAACGTGGCGGTGTCGATGCTTTTGCCATCCTTCATCGCCGAAATCTTTCCACCCTGCAGCGCGACCGTCAGGACGCCCGAGGCTTTGGGATCGTGATTCCAGTGATAGGAACCGGGCTGGCCGGGCGTGCCCTGCAGCACCGCCGTATCGCCATCATGCAGATACGCCGAGTCCTGAATCTTCAGGATGGCGTGGGGCCGCTTGGCCCATGCCACATTCGCGTCCGCGATCCCCGCTTTCCAGGCCTCTTCCGGCGTCTGCGGGGGCGCGGCGGCGCCCAAAAGCAGAGCGGCGGCAATGGCGGATATCAGGACGGCGGCTCTCATGTTTCCCTACGAAACGGCGTTTTTTTGTGCGGTCCGCAGCCTAGCCCGGCTGCGCGGTTAAGCAAGCGGCAACGGCACTGGCTCTAGTATCCGCCCATGGAGCAGGCTCAGAGCGAAACAGCCAAGCGCATTGTCGCCGGATGCGGTGGTGTCGTGATCGCTTATATCGCGGCGCTCTTCATGCTGTCTCGTCGGGGCGGGTTCCTGCTGGACGTCAAAGGCCATCCGCTGATCGTCGATTTTCTCGAAGTCTGGGTGGCAGGTCGGTTCGCACTGCACGGCCAGCCTGCTGCGCCTTACGACTGGCATGTGCATCACGCGGCGCAGGTTGCGGTTGTCGGCCATCCGTTTGGGGGCTTTCTCGGCTGGCATTATCCACCGCTGTTCCTGTTTGTGGCGGCGGCCCTCGCGATGCTGCCTTACATCCCGGCGTTCATTACATGGATCTGCGCGACGGCTGTGCTCTATGTCGTTGCGATCTGGAAAATCACCGGCCGTTACGAAGCCATGTTTGTCGCGCTGGCGATTCCGGCCACGTTCGGGAACGCGCTTGTCGGGCAGAACGGATTCGTCACCGCTGCCATTCTGGGTGCCGCGTTGCTGGCGCTTGAAAACCGCCCATGGCGCGCCGGATTGTTCATCGCGCTGCTCAGCTACAAGCCGCAATTCGGCTTGCTGTTTCCCCTTATCCTGTTATTCGACGGAAACTGGCGCGCGCTTGTCTCGGCCAGCGTTGCAACGCTCGTATTGCTGGCGGTTTCGTGGCTTGCATTTGGAACTGCGCCGTTCGCGGCGTTTCTCGGCCATCTGCCCAGCACGGCCACAGCGGTCCTTGGAAATGGCGTCTCGGGCTTCCAGAAACTGCAAAGCGTCTATGGACTAACGCGCTGGCTCGGTGGGAACGAGGCCGCCGCATGGATCGCGCATGTCGCTGCAGCACTGGTCGCCACCGCCGGCACGTTGTGGCTGTGGAAACAGCCGGTGCCATACGCAATTAAGGCCGCGGCCGCGGCAACCACGGTGCTGATCGCCACGCCTTATCTCTATCTCTACGATTTTCCCATGCTCGCAGTGCCGTTCGCGTTCCTCTATCGCGACCGCACATTTGACCGCGTGGAGATCGTTGCGGCGGCTTTCGGCAGCCTGGTGATGCTGGTCTTCGTCTGGGGCGCGTTGCCTATCGGGCCGCTACTGGTGCTGATCCCGGTGGTGTTGATCGCGCGCAGGCTCGGCGCGCCCGTCGCGCACCATGTTGCACTGCAGCGCGCTTGACCCCTTAATAGGGGGATGAGCGAGCGCGATAAGCCCTGGATCTTCCGGACCTATGCCGGTCATTCGAGTGCGAAAGCCTCGAACGCGCTTTATCGCACCAATCTCGCCAAGGGGCAGACGGGCCTGTCCGTGGCTTTCGATCTGCCGACACAGACCGGTTACGACGGCGATGACGTGCTGGCGAAAGGCGAAGTCGGCAAGGTCGGCGTGCCGATTTCGCATCTGGGCGACATGCGCGCGCTCTTCGATGGCATCCCGCTCGACAAGATGAACACTTCGATGACGATCAACGCGCCGGCGGCTTGGCTCCTCGCGTTGTATGTTGCCGTCGCGGACGAACAAGGCGCACCGCGCGCATCGCTCACCGGCACCACGCAGAACGATATCATCAAGGAATATCTCGCGCGCGGCACTTACATCTTTCCGCCGAAACCAGCATTGCGACTAACGACAGACACTATCGCGTTCACCACGGCGGAATTGCCGAAATGGAATCCGATCAATCTCTGCTCGTACCATTTGCAGGAAGCGGGTGCCGATGCGGTGGAAGAAGCAGCGTTTGCGTTGGCAGCGGCGATTTCGGTTCTCGATGCCTGCAAGGCGCGGGGCGCAATTCCCGAAAGTGAGTTTCCCAAGGCCGTGGGCCGCATCTCGTTCTTCGTGAACTCGGGCGTGAAGTTCATCACTGAGATCTGCAAGCTGCGCGCGATGGGCAAAGTGTGGGACGAGATCACGAAGGATCGCTATGGCGTCACCGATCCCAAACTGCGGCTCTTCCGCTATGGCGTGCAGGTGAACAGCCTTGGCCTCACCGAGCAGCAGCCGGAGAACAACGTCTATCGCATCCTCTTCGGTATGCTGGGCGTCACGCTGTCGAAGAGCGCGCGCGCCCGCGCGGTGCAACTGCCGGCGTGGAACGAAGCGCTGGGCCTGCCGCGTCCATGGGATCAGCAATGGTCGCTGCGCCTGCAGCAGATCGGCGCTTATGAAACCGACATGCTGGAATATGGCGACATTTTCGACGGCTCCAAGGTTATCGAGGAGAAGGTCGCCACGCTTGCCGGCCAAATCCGCGAGGAGATTTCGCGCATCGCGGAGATGGGCGGCGCGGCCACGCAGGAAGCCCTCGAATACATGAAAGAGCGGCTCGTCGCCTCCAACGCCGCGCGCATGGAAGCCATTGAGACCTCGGACGAAATCCGCGTCGGCGTGAACAGCTACACCGAAACCGAGCCGTCGCCACTCACCGCCGGCAACGGCAATTTCGTCGTGGTGGATGAAGCGGCGGAACGCGAGCAGATCGAACGCCTGCAAGCGTGGCGTTCCGCGCGCGACCAGAAGAAAGCGGACGCGGCCCTCGCCGATCTCGAACGCGCGACAAAGGAAAATACCAACATCATGCCGGTCTCCATCGCCTGCGCGAAAGCCGGCGTGACGACGGGCGAATGGGCGCGCACCTTGCGCCGTGTCTTCGGCGAATATCGCGCACCGACGGGTGTGGCTGCCACAGGTCCCGGCCGCAACGATCCACGTATCGGCGAATTGCGCGCGGAAGTGGACGCAGTGTCCAAGAAACTCGGCCGCCGACTCACTTTCCTTGTCGCCAAGCCGGGCTTGGACGGCCATTCCAATGGCGCCGAACAGATCGCCATTCGCGCCCGCGATGCCGGCATGGAGGTAGTCTATGACGGCATCCGCTTTTCACCGGACGAGATCGTGACCGTCGCCAAGGAGAAGCAGCCGCATATGATCGGCCTCTCCATCCTGTCGGGCAGCCACATCCCGCTGGCGCGGGAGGTGATGGCCAAGCTGAAAGATGCGGGCCTCAAGGATGTGAAAGTCGTCGCCGGGGGCATCATCCCGCCGGAAGACGAGGCAGCATTGAAAGCGGCGGGTGTCTCGGCGGTGTTCAGCCCTAAGGACTACGACCTTAACGTCATCATGCACGACATCGTGCGATTGGCGGGCTCTTAGTTCCCGTTTCCGGAACTCGCGGCCGCACTAGATCACAGCCTCACGATTGCCACTCCCAATTGTGGCAAGTCTGCCGCAATCCGTCCAAGATTCCGCCGGTAACTATTTGTTTACTGTGTTTTCGCCGGGGCCCGACCACGGGGCCAAGGGCTCACGCTGGGGATATTCATGGTCGCCTATCGCCGCATCGACGAAGTGAACGTGCCGCCGGGCCGCAAACATGCGCTCAGTCACGAACTTTTCCACGGCCTGACGCCGGAGGAATTCGATAACGAAGCGCAAAGTGTTGCCGATGTTCGCGCGATGACGCCCGCCGTGCGCCGCCGCATGGAAGCGCAACTCACCGAACGCCTCATGACGCCGCCGGACCCGCCGAGCTGGGGACCGGACTGGATTCGCCACGGTGATAAATATGCGCCCAAGCGCGGCAGCGAAAAGCCCGGCCTCTTCACACGCATCTTCAATCGCGAGGACGACGAAGAAGACGACGACAACATCGAAGCGGCATCGCCCGAAGTCGCGACCGACGAGGATTATGTCATCGCGCGTAACATGGAGAAGAGCCGCCAGATCGCGCATTACAGATGGCTTTATGTCTCTGCCATCGGCTTCACCTTGCTGATCGCCGCGCTCGCCATGTTCGTGGATTATCAGATCATCCGCGGCGATGTATGGACGCGCGCCCTGTCCAACGAATTCATGGTCGTGCCCGCGAGCCTGCAATCCACCGTGGTCTTCAAAAGCCTGCAAGTTGTCTTCGCGGTGCTCATCATCCATTTCATGCTGAAGATCACCGGCGTTTATGGGCGCAACACCATGGTGGTGGCCGCCTTCCTGCTCGCGCTCGTCATGATCGGCGGCCTTGGCTATCTCGTCGCCTACAACAACATGACGGGCGGTACCTCCACCACGCTGGAGCATCAGCAGACGGACGGCACCGGCGCAGGCAATTCCATCGACCGCCTGTTCCAGACCAATGCACCGGCCAATGATCAGGCCGCGCTTCATAGCGCGGCGGCAACATCGTCCAGTGAATATTCGCTGGGCCTGCCGAAGCTCTCGCAGAATTCGCTCGCCGATGCCGATAGCTGGTTCTGGTTCGCCTTCGCCAGTGTGATCTTCTTCATCGTGACGATCGTCGCGGCGCTCTATATCCAGGGCGCGGAGAACAATATGCGCAACGTCATGCTGGCGCGGGACTACAAGCACCGCCAGCGCCAGTTCGCGCAGCTTCATCTGCTGCAACTGGCCGACAAGCGCGAAGCGGCGCGCAGCGAAGCGTGATCACGAATATAATGCTCGGCGTGGTGACGGCCGTCGCCCTCACCGGCGGCGGCTACATGGCCGTCGATGCGGCCCGCACCGCCGACGCCGCCTTGCGCGCCACCCCGGTCAACTATCTTTCCGATCACGCCAACATCGCGCCGCGCCGCATCGTCGTGGCCATCGATCTGTCGAAGAGTAATCCGTTGATCGACGATCCAGCCTTTGCGGCGAAGGTGGCGGATCGCGTGGGCGACGAGATCCGAGGCCTCGGCTTCGCCTCCGAAGTGCATGTGCGCACCTTCGGCAGCTATGACGCCAGTTCGAACAATTTTCACTACGACGTGCAGATTTCCGTGCACAATCGCCCCGAGGTGGTCTCCGCCGAAGTCGAGAAGCTGATCGCCGGAACCCCGACACTGGTCAGCCAGGGCAAATGGCAGGCGCAGGGCAACACCAATATCCTCGCCTTCATGGACAATATCTCCAATGCGATCGGCTGCTCCGGTCTTCCGACAACCGTTATTCTCGCCAGCGACGGTATTGAGGATTCCGAATATGTCCGCCTCGGCCATGCCGATGCGCATCTGCCGTCGCCGGATGGAAGGCCTTTCGCCGGTTGCACCGATTTGCAAATCCTCGGATTGGGCGAAGGCGACCGCAGCCCCAGTGAAACCGTGCGTCTGCGCAGCGAATGGAATCGCTGGGCTCATGGCGCAGGCTTCGCCCACTTTGAAGGCCTGAACGACTGGTAGTCAGCCAAAAAGCTGCGTTCTTATCTGACCCGGCGTGTTGCCATCTCTGCGAAGCGCGCGCAACGTGACGGCGGAATCGCGTTTGGAGAATTTTCTCCCGCTCGCATCGAGAATGAGTTTGTGGTGCGCATAAGCGGGCGCCGCCAAGCCGAGAAGCGCCTGCAACATGCGCTGGATATGCGCCGCCGCGAAAAGATCGTTGCCACGCGTCACCAACGTCACGCCCTGAAAGGCGTCGTCCACCACGACAGATAAATGATACGAAGCGGGCGTCTCCTTCCGCGCCAGCACGATGTCGCCGAACAGCGCCGGATCGACAGCAATCGTTCCCTGCTCGCCATTTGGACCGCAGCCTTGTTCTTCAAACGTCGGCGCGCCAACCAGCGCAGCCGCTTTTCGCGAATCCAGGCGCAGCGCATAGGGCGCGCCGGAGGCGATGCGTTCCGCGCGTTGCTCATCGCTGAGATGGCGGCAAGTGCCGGGATAGACCGGACCTTCGGGCCCATGCGGCGCTTCGCTCGCTCGCGCAATCTCGGCGGCGATTTCGGCGCGGGTGCAGAAGCAGGGATAGAGAAGGCCTTGCGCATCCAGCCTGTCCAAACCCGTACGATAGGCATCGAACCGTTCGGATTGCCGCAGCACCGGCCTTTCCCAATCGAGGCCCAACCACGCCAGATCTTCATAGATAGCCGCTTCGAACTCCGGGCGGGATCGCGTGGCGTCGATGTCCTCGATACGCAGCAGGAAGCGCTCGCCGGCTCTCGCGGCGGTCATGGCGGCAAAGGCATGGCCCAGATGCAGATAGCCGGTTGGACTTGGCGCAAAACGCGTGACAATCATGGCGCGAGTTTACACGCTCCAAACCCATGCCCAAGCCGCATCGCGTTTCCTCCGCCGCCCAGCTTCATGCCGCGATCGATTCCCTGATCGCGGCCGACAAACGGCTGCATCCGGTCCTGACGCGCACGGGCCGGCCGGAATTCAAGCCGCGCCGCAAGCATGGCTTCGAAGCCTTGATGGACATCGTGGTCAGCCAACAACTTTCCATCGCCGCGGCCGACACCATTTTTGGGCGGGTGAAAGAGAAGGTCGTGCCGTTCGATCCGCCGACGCTTCTGGCCACGCCAGCGGAAGTCCTGCGCGCCTGCGGTCTGTCCGCGCCCAAGCAGAAGCACATGAAGTCCATCGCCACCGCGATCCTCGATGGCTCACTCGACCTGAAGCGCGTCCGCAACATGCACGATGACGACGCCCGCGCGCATCTGACGGCGGTGAAGGGCATCGGCCCGTGGACCGCGGATATCTATCTGATGTCCTCCCTCGGCCGCGCTGATATCTGGCCCGTGGCCGACGTCGGTTTGCAGGCCGCGATCACGCGCGCGTTGAAGCTGAAAAAGCGCCCGAACGAAAAGCAGATGGAGAAGCTGTCGAAGGCTTGGCGTCCGTGGCGCACCATCGCCGCGCGCCTGTTCTGGATTCACGAAGACGGCATCCGCAAGGAAAAGCGCGAAGCCAAAGCGCGCGCGAAGGCGGGACGTGCGGCCAAGCTCAAAAAGAAGAAAACGAAATAATGGATGGCGTAACGATCCGGCCTGCGCGGCCCGAAGACGCGCGGGGAATCGCGGATGTTCACTCGGCATCTTGGCGGGCAACCTATCGCGGCATTGTCCCGCAGTCCTATCTCGATGACATGGATCCGAAGAAAACCGTCGAGCGCTGGCAGGGCGTTGCTTCTGGCAACGCGCCCGGCGCACACTTGCTCGTCGCGGACGAAGCCGGAAAGATCATCGGCTTTGAAGTTTGTGGCCCGGCACGCGAACCGGCCTTTGGCTATTCGGGCGAACTCTATGCCGCCTATTTTCTGCCCGAAGCGATGGGCAAAGGCCTCGGCACGGAGATGATGAAAACCGTCGCTCGCGATCTTGCCGCGCAAGATTTGAACGACATGATCGTTTGGGTGATGGAAGCGAACGCGCGCGGGTGCCGCTTCTATGAGAAGGTTCTGGGCGGTGCCGTCATTCCCGGTTCGCGCAAAAGCTTCGACATCGAC
>DASXHQ010000058.1:0-21623 GCA_036488415.1 Rhizomicrobium sp. | reverse complement strand
CTCGATCAGCCGCGCGGCAAAGAAATAAAGACCGGCCGCAGTGGGACCGTAAGATCCCAGAATTAAGGCCGCGGGCAGCATCGTCGCACCGCGAACCAGCAACTGGCGCGGCACCTGAAGCAGGAAATCGCGATAGCTGCGGCCAGCGACAAAAAGCGGCGTGAGCGGCTGGCGCACGATGTCGCGCATCCGGAAACCCAGCGGCAACTTGTGGCACAGCCACAGAACGCTGCCGCCCATGCCCAGCACGCGTCCCAGCAACAGCCCTTCCCCGCCCATGCCGATATAAGCGAGCGCGATCTGTGCGATGGCGGGAAACACGGTCTGGGAGAATTTGGAGACCGAAACGGCCGTGAATTGGGCCGCGCGCGAATGGGCATAAGAGAGGACGTTGACGAGCGTCGTCAGCGTCGTGCCGGCGAAGCAGTAATAATAAAAGTCCGCCGGCAGAACGCGGCCGAGAATATGCGGGAAGGCATGCTGCACCAACGCGACAAGGCCGATAATCACAACCGGCGTCAGAAAGCTGAGATAGAAAGCGAGCCAGTAAAGCGCTGTCGCGACACGGCGGCTGCGCGGCAACACGACGGCGACCTCGTAACAAAGCCCTCCGATGGCGCCGCCAATCGTGCTGATCGTCAGCATCAAAGAGAAAACACCGAATGCGGCAGGCGAGAACAGATGCGACAGCGCTGGCGCGGTCACGATGAGCGCAATCTGCGCGGCCATGCTGCCGGATGTCAGAATGCCCACGTGGCGGGCTTCAGGACGCCGCGAGAGCTTCAGCAGTCTCTTCCTCATTCCCGCCATAGATTACGCCCTTCAGATAAGTTGCATTCGGCCTGCGCCAGCCCAGGAGATGCGCCGGCACGCCGCCATAGATGCCGCAGGATTCCAGCTCGCCACGCACGACTGCCCCGGCCGCCACCACACAGCCGTCGCCAATCACAGCGCCGTCGAGCACGCGCGCACCCGCGCCCAGCCACACATCGTTTCCCATGCGGATACCGCGCTTGCTGAGCGGCTGGCTGGCGACCGGCCCGCCATCCAGCGCCGTGCCATGATTGGCCGGGATGATCACGCAATGCGCCGCGATGCGGACATTGTCGCCGACCATCAGTCCGCCATGTCCGTAAAGAACGCTATAGGGATTGACGCTGCAATTCGCGCCGAGGCGAATGAACCCGCCATACGACAGCAACATCGCGCCGGGATGGATGGTCGAACGTTCGCCGATGCGGATCGTGCCGCCGAGCTCGCGGCTGACCTTCGCGCCCGGCATGATGATCACGCCATGCCCGATCTCCACGCCCGACAAGGCCGCGCGTGCTAATGTGTAAAGTCTGCGTGCTCGACGGCGCGCGACTTGCCAACGGGAATCCACTTTGTCGTCTCCTGACCAAGGATGATCGTTTCGAAACCGTCGATCATGCGATTGAGTGTGAAGCGGCGCGACACCAGCGCGCGCGCGCGAACGCCCAGCTCCGCCGCGAAGCCGCTGTCATCGCGCAACCGGAGGAACGCGGTCCGCCAGTTCTCGAAAGTCTCCAACGGCACAAGCATCGCCGCCGTTTCGCCGTTCTCTGCGCACAGCGTCTCGCGCTGCATCGGGATATCGCTGCAGACGATGGGCAGGCCCTCATGCATGGCTTCAAGGATGGAGTTGCTCTGGCCCTCGAACAGAGATGTCTGCACGAAGCCATCCGCGGCGCGCAGAAAATCCTTGATGCGTGTGTGCGGAAGATTGCCGAGGAAATGAATGCGGTCCTCAGCGCCCAAATCGCGCGCCAGTGCCTCGGTGATGGCACGCAGCCGCCCGTCGCCCGCGATGGCGAGCCGGATGCGCGGTGTGGTCGCCAGCACGCGCACCATCAGGTCGTAATTCTTCTGCGGCTCGAAGCGTCCGCTGGCCGCCAGCAGCGGATAGGTATCCGGTATGCCGAAGCTTGCGCGCGCCTCGGCCTTCTCCATCGTCGAGGCCGCCCATTCGATGCCGTTGTTCACCACCGACAGCCGCTCGCAATAGGCGCGCGGATATCTCGCGAAGGTGTCCTTCACGGCTTGCGAAACGCAAATGATCGGTCCGTAAACCCCGTGCGATCCGAGAAACTCGTCCAGCACGCGCATGGCGCGGCCGAAGGTCGGACCAGGCGAACGTTGCGAGGCGATGCGCAGCTTCGTGCCCGCGGCCGCCGCGGCGGACAAACCCAATATGTTCGCGAGCGGCAGGAAACCCACCACGGCATCCGGTCGCGCTGTCCGCAACATCTCCGTGAGGCGGAAGAACAACACCGGAATGTCGAGCGGCGTCAGGCGCGTCTTGTCGAGAACGATGCGTACGCCTTCTTCGCCGCGATAACAGGGAGTCTTCTGATAGAGAAACCAGACCTCTGTGTCGTGACCTCTAAGCCGCAATTGCCGCATCAGCCGCATCAATGCTTCCTGCGCGCCGGCGGAATTCATGAACGAAACGATCCCGATGATTTTCTTTGGCATAGCGCCCTCTTCTCAAATCCAATGTGCTTCCTTCGCAATATCGACAGGCGCGATGGCGAGCCCCGGCACGTCTTCCAGATCGGCCGTCATCGCGCTTTCGTGCAGCGCCGCCAGCCCGCCGGGCAGCTTGTGCAGCGCGTAGCCGCTATCGAGATTGTTGGCGTAGAAGTCGCTGAGGTCCCACGCGTAAACCGCCGCGCGTTCCTGCAATTCGCCGCTGCGCGCATCGCCTTGGGGGATTGCGGTGCGCGCAACCTGAACGATATCGAAATCGAGGCAGTAAGGCTGCGCTTCCATGAACGGCCGGCGTTGCAGCAACTGCCATGTGCGGTCGAACAGCGCGTTCGTGGCAACATAGGGGACACGCCCCGTCGCGTAGTTTCCCCAATGCAGATGTGCGATCCCGCCGATGGCGCCCGCGTCCGGATCGTGCCGGAACCGATAAAGCGCACGAAACCCGCGTTGAAGCGTATGCGAGCGATAGGCACGCAACAGTCCCGTATTCTTGTCGATCAGCGAGTCGCTACGCGCCAGAAGTGCTTTGGGCTGCGGCAGGCGGTTTTTTTCCGCCAGATCGGGACATAGCCGCCACAGCGACAGCACGATGGAAGGAATGCCCCCGATCCAATGGCCGATGCGCCAGGCGTGGTGCGTGAAATACCACGGCCAGCGCGGCCGCCCGGTTCGATCGTCAAGCAATTCTTGCTTGCGCCAGCCATAGGCCCGCAACACCTCGCGATGACACGGCGTCCCATGAATCTCCAGGAGATTGAGGACACCCAGAACATAGGCCGTCTGATGCACGTTCAGCGGCGTCCCCTTGCCGATGCCGATCTTGCCCACAAGACTGTAGCGCGACAGCAGGCGGACCAGCCGCTCATTGGCATCCAGCGCCAATAGGTCCATCCGCCCGATCAGCTTCAGCGCGTAGAGCGCATCGCAGATTGACACGACATTCACATCGTCATCGGATGCACCTTCTTCCGTCCAGAAGGCGAGCGCGCGCGGTGCGTGTCGCTCCATATATTCGATGACGTTCTTCTGCAGCATGCTCATGCGGCTTTCCGGGCGTTGCGGGATGTCTTGTCGAAGAGGCTGCGATAGACCGCAGCGATACGTTCGGCGTGCAGCGCGGGCGCCAGCCCCGCCACCGTGGCGCGTCCGTTTTGCACCAGCCTTTGCACGAGATCAGGTTCGTCGAGCAGGCGGCGCGTTGCGCGTTCCCAACCGGTGCCGTCATAAGGATCGCACAGCAAGCCGTTCGCGCCATCGTGAATCAGTTCGCGCAGCCCGCCATCGGTGGACACCACCACCGGCACGCCGAGCGCCTGCGCTTCCAGCACATTGCGCGCGAGCGGCTCGTCGATGGCGGGCGCCAGCACCGCATCGCAAGCGGTCATCCACTTTTCCACTGGCCGGACGAATCCGGGACGGAAGAGACGCTGTTGCAGATCGAAGCGTTCGATCTTCTCATCTAGCTCGTCATCATAAGGCTCCGCGCGAGCGCCACATGCCAGGCCATAAACCGGGCGTCCATCGGACGTGTGCGTGATCGCGTTGAGGATGTCGGCGAGCACATGCGTGCGCTTACGCTTGATGTGATTGCCGAACACGCCGACCAGCGCGGCGTCCAAAGGAAGCCCAAGCGTCGCGCGCACCTCGGCGCGGGCATTGTTCGCATCTTCGGGCGAAAGATCGAAGGAATTGTGTTCCACGACGCTCTTCGCCTGCACCCAGGCAGGCAGTTTGTCGAAGCTGTATTGCGAGACGGCGATGACGGCGCGGGCAATGCGCAGCGATGTCTTGACCGACCAGCTGTCGCGGAAATTGGACCGCCAATGCGCCACCAGCGGCGTCGACGTCGCAAAACACGGCATGGCCCAGCCGCGCAGCATGGCAATGTCGTTGGTGTGCACGATGTCCAGAGCGAGGTGATTGATTGCCATGCAGCTCGCGGGAAAAGCGCGAATCTGCTCGATGCGGAATCGATCCGGCCGTGCGTAGCCGGGAACGGCGGTGAAGGCCGGCAGATGCGTCACGGCGAGTCCCAACTCAGCCGCTTCGTCCGCGACGCGGCCCTCCTCGCCATGCACCAGCACATGAATTTGGTGACCTGCGTCCTGAAGCGCGCGCGCCAGCACCAGCGACGACGCATTGCTGCCGCCGAAGCGGTCCGCCGCGTAAGGAAAGCCGATGGTAAAAGATTGCGTCATGCCAGGCTCCTCACGCACTCAACCGGACAGATGCCGCGGTGTCCGCCTTGCGCGCCAATCCGGAATAGGCGCGGTGGCGGCACACGACGATCAAAGGCGCGCCGATGCTTTCGCAGAACTCCGCCCAGATCTCGTTGTCGCCGACATCGTCGGAAATCAGCACGCCGCCGGGACGCAAGGCGCGCCACAGCCGCGGGTACGCCCAGCGGCGCCCTTCCTGCGTCTTGTCCGAATCGTAATGGATGAGATCGTAGCCATCCGACAGATGCAGCGCCTTCGGGATACCGCGCCGGTCCGAATGGCGCAGCAATGTCCAACGATCGTGCAGCTCCTCCGGCACCGCGGCGCCGACCCAGGAGCGGCCGATCAGGAATGGATAAGGCAGATCGACGCTGACCAACCGGCCTTGCGTGCGCGCGGTGGCCGAAAGAAATGCGAGCGACGACCAGCCCAGCGCCACGCCGGTTTCGAGAACGTCCCGCGCTCCAATCCCCACCGCCGTGGAATAGGCGAGCCGCAAATCCGACGAACCGGCCAACCCAAGCTCATGGAACGGTATCGCCAGCCGGTCTATCCGTTTCCGCCCCTGCTCGAACAAAGACGGATGCACCGCGCGCGGATCGTGAATAAGCGCGTTCACACCGATCGCGCGCAACGCCGTCACCAGGTCGTGCGCGTGTGCGCCATAAAGCGCTTCGGTTTCTTCGTGCGAGAAGAAGCGAAGCTTGTGCCCCGTGATACGCCGCCCGATCCTGTCCGCGTAATAGGGCCACACATCCGGATCGGCGGCGTGAGAGGCTATCGCGACCATCTTGTAAGGAAGCGTTCGATAGAGACGCGTGTGCATGTTCCGTCTTTCCATCAGGTGGTTTGGAGTGGCGCCGGGGCGAATGCCGGCTCGATGCGACGCTGCGGGATTCTGAGGCGTGCAGTGATTGGCAGGCGTGCGCTCACGCAATTATGCGTGTAGAGGCAGCCCAACACCGCGAAAATCCAGGCGATGTCAGTGTGCTTGAACGCCACCGTCACCGAGAAATTGTTCAGCAGGAACACGAAGAAGAAGATGCTGAAGGCCGCCCATGCGGGCTCGCCGGGTTCTTGCAGCACGCGGCGCGCAAGCCGCGCGATCGTCACCAGCACGAACACAGCGAACAGAATGACGCCCGGAATGCCGAGATCCAGCCACACATCGAGATAGCCATTGTGGCCATGTGCGGGCAGGCGCGCCCAATCCAGCACATATTCGCGGACGCCCCCGGCGCCCGCGTCGGTCCAGAACGCGCGATAGCCCGCGCCAAGGATGGGATGGCTCGCCTTGGCGACGGCAATCGCGCCGGTCCAGAGCGTGGTGCGGCCGGAGAATGTGTCGTCGCGCCCAAGCTCGGTGAGAATGAAGTCGAACAGCAGCGCTACGGTGGCCAAGACTAGAAGGCCGAGTGTGATGACGATGGTAAGCTTGATGCCGTTCGACAGGACTTTGTTGCGCAGAATGGCAATGAGGAACATGAAGGCGAAGCCGCCTGCCATCATCAGCCAACTCGCGCGTGACTGCGACTTGATACTGAGGAACAGGAAGATCGCGATGGTCGCCCAGCGCATCGGCCGCTCCCAGCGATAACGCGGCCTCACATAGACCGAGACGGTGACGGCGATGGCGGCAATGCGGCCGAGAATTGCCTTGTGGCCATAGACGCCTTTCCAGGAGCCCGTGTTGATCGCCGAATGCTCGATGGCCTGTTGTGGATCGGCGATGGTATAGAGAATGCTCAGCACGCCACCGACGAACAGCGCCAGCAGAAGTCTTCGCAGGAAATCTTCCGGGGAAAGGCGCTGCGCGATGTAGATGCAGAACACGCCCGTCATCACCAATGCGGCGGCGCGGCGGAATGTGGTCCCGGGATCGACGCTCCAGGCGATGGAGAGGACCGGCAATGCGAACGCGGCGACGAGAAGGGGATTGCTCTTGATGGTATCGAGCGCCTGTCCCGGTTTCCGCGCCAGCAACACCAAGGCAACGGCATAGATCGCGAACGCCGAGAGCAGCGATGCCGGGTTGGAATCGCTCAATGCGTCGTCGCTGTTCGATGAGCCGATCAACAGGAGCGGCTCCAGCGATTGCGTGACAAGCAGCAGCGCGATGAAGATAAAAGCGCTCTCAACCCAACCCGGCGGTGGCTGTTGCGGCATGATTTGCACGGTGCCTGGACGCGCCTGCATGATCAGCCTTCCAGCACGTTGAGATATTGGGTGGCGGCGGCCGAGACGCTGAAGCTTTGCGCGCGAGTCTGGGAGACCTGTGTGTCCGGCCGCGAGGTTAAGGTGACGATGAGTGCGCGGCCCAGTGCCTGCGGGTTTTCCGCCGGAACAAGCGTGCCATAACGGCCCCCGCCCAGGATCTCGCGCGGCCCACTCGGACAATCGGCGGCGATCACCGGCGCGCCGCAGGCCATCGCTTCCACCAGTGCGTTCGGGAAACCTTCCCACCGCGACGACAGAACGAACGCACCAGCGCGCGCCATCAACGGAAAGGGATTCTCCGCGAAGCCCGGCATGTCGATGTCATAGGAAAGACCGAGCGCTTCGGCTTTCGCGAGAAGCGCCGCACGCTCGGGGCCCTCGCCAAGGATGACAAGGCGGCAATCGACTTCGGCGCGCGCCATCGCGAATGCGTCGAGCAGGATGTCGAAACCTTTCTGGCGGTGAAGACGGCCCACCGCGAGCACGATCGGCGGCTCCTGCCGGGCGAACCACGGATGGGTGACAGGCGCGCGGGCGAGCGTTTCAACATCGGAATCGAAAACGGGATTGTGGATGACGCGTATCTTGCGTTCGGGAAGACGGCCAAACCTGGCGAGATCCTCCGCAACACCTCCCGAAACCGCGACAATGGCATCCGCGGCGCGATAGAAGGCCGGCACCGCCCGATAAAGCGCGCGTTGCCAGGCCCCCGCCGCCTCGCGCGCTTTCGATGAGATCTGATTGCGCTCGGACAGCACCACGCGCAACGGCAAGCGCGACAGGCGCGCCGCGGCGACGGTCGCCAGATTCATATGCGTGAGCGCCGACAGCACGGCGCGCGGGCGGGTGCGCAGAAGATGCGCCGCCAGCGCCGGGATGGCGTGTGACACACGAGGGCGATCCAGAACTTTCAGCCGGACGCCGCGGGGAATATCACCGAGATAGACACCTTCTTCCTTGACCAGGATGAGTTCGACGGCACGCCCCGCCGCCGCCATTCCGCGTGCGAGCCGCAGCACCGCGCGCTCGGCGCCGCCGCCGCGAAGATCGTGCAGCACGATTGCGATGTGTTCCGCGGCTGCAGCCGTCTTGGCCGGCGCCCGCGTAGCGTCCAATTGGAATTCGCGGAACCGGATGTCATCGGCGTCGGATTCGAGAGATGTGGCTGACATCAGAGCCCCGTGCCATGGCCGAGCTCGCGCCGCAGCGTTTTGAAGATGATGGCGATATCGAGCGCCAGATTGTTTCGCCGGCAATAAGCCAGATCGAGGCGCACACGCATGCGCGCATGCAACGGATCGACGGTTGGCCCGCGATAACCTTGCACCTGCGCAAGGCCGGTGATGCCCGGCCGCACGCGATGACGCCGGAAATAGAACGGGACCAGATCCTCGTACAGCGCGCCGCCCGCCAGCATGCCCACCGCATGCGGCCGCGGACCGACAAGCGACATGTCGCCCTTGATGACATTCAGAAGTTGCGGCAGCTCGTCGATATTGGTGCGCCGCAGGAACGCGCCCAAAGGCGTGATGCGTGGATCGTCTTCCTGGGTTTGGTTGACGCCGCTCGCGTCGCCCAGATGGGTCCACATCGTGCGAAACTTGTAGATGCGGAAGGGCCGGTTGTCCCAGCCATAGCGTGTCTGGGTGAAAAGGACGGGACCTCTGCTCTCTAGCTTTATCGCGATCGCCGTGAGCAGCAGCACCGGCGATAGCACTATAAGAGCAGCGGTCGCAGCGAAGACATCGAATACCAGCTTTGGCGTGATGTGAAACCGCGAAGCGCGGGCGGATTGATAGGTTCGGGTCTGGTACCAGGGGGCTGTCAGCATTCTGTTCATGGCTGTTCTCCGACTAACGACGTTTTTCTTCTTCCCTCCCCGGCGTCTCGTCAGCTTATGTAGTAGCTGGCGTAACTTGCGCGTTGACCACGCGACCGTGCGGCATAACCGAACGAGTCGAGCAGCTTCATATCGGTATAGGTGAGCGCCATGCCCGCCACCGGCACGTCGAGCGTGCGGATCAAGCGCGCGGCTTCCTGCATCGCGCTGCGCGGCGTCTCGTGCCAGCGCGTCAGCATCACGATCGCGTCGGCATGGCTGGCCACCACGCGCGGCTCCGCCAAAGGCAGAAGCGGCGCGGTGTCGACAAGCACGATGTCGAAACGCTTGCGCAGTTCGTCGAAGACATGCCCCAGATCGTGGCTGAAGAAGATGTCTTTGCCGGCCATGTCGCCATTGGCGATGGGCAGGATCATCGCGTTGGAAAGCGGGTCGTGATAGAGGCAGCTCTCTAACGGCGCCGAGCCGTCGAGCAATTCCACCAGACCGTTGCGTATCGGCTGGCGCAGATAGGCCGACATCGCGCGCTTGCGCATATCCGCATCGATGATCGCAACCCGCGCGCCGGATTCGGCGGCCTGGCGGCCCAACGCGAGTGTCGTCGTCGTCTTGCCTTCGTTCGGCAACGCAGACATCAGCGCCACGACCTTCGGCTGCGAACCGGCGCGGGACAGGAACAGAGAGGTTCTGAGATTGCGGATGGCCTCGGCAAATTCCGACATCGGCCGTTTGACGACGTATGATACCGGATCCGCCTTGGCGACGCGCGGCACGACCGCGATGACAGGGATGCCCACCGCACTTTCCGCTTCTTCCGGCGAGCGCACGCCGCGGTCCATGAACTCGCGCAACAGGATCGCGCAGGCGGCGGCGAACGCGGCGAACAGCATCGCGGCCGCGCCCGCGAGCAGCCAGGACGGGCGCGAAGGCTTCAGCGGGATATTCGCCGGCGAGATCACCTGCGCATCCGGGTCCTGAAGGTCTTCTTGCGCACCCGTCTGCTTGAGGCGGTTGAGGAAGGATTCATACACGCCACGCACCGCGTCGGCATCACGCTGCAATTCGGCGAGCTTCACGCCAGCCGTATTGTTGAGCGCCAGCGTATCGCGGTCACGGTTGACGCTGGCTGCAAGCGATGCAGTCCGCTGCTGTGCCGCGGTCGTCATCTCCTTTTGCTGGCTGATGATACGCGAGACTTCGGCGGAGATCGCGCCGTTGATCGCGGCAAGCTGGTTATGCACCTTGATCAGGTCAGGATGCTTGGGACCATAGCGCTTGGAGAGGTCCGCGTATTGCTGCAACAGCGTCGCCTGCTGTCCGCGCAACTCGCGCACGGTGTCGGACATCGCCGCCTGGCCGACCGCGCCGGCGCCGCCACTGTGATATTGCTGCATGTCCGCCGCGAGTTTTCCCTCTTCTTCCGCCTGCTGCGCTTGTGCGGCGGCCAGCTGGGTGTTGAGCGCGGTGATTTCCTGCTCGGTGAGCGGCGCGCCGACGGCATTGAGCAAGCCGTGCTTCGACTTGTAATCGGCGACGGCCTGCTCGGCGTCATGAACCTGCTTTTTCAGCTCGTCGACATGGCGCGCGATCAGAACATTGGCCTGCCGCGTGGCCTCCGCCTTCATGTCCTTCTGCTGCTCGATATAGGTTTGCGCGACGGCGTTGGCGATGCGAACCGCCTTGGCGGCGTCCTCCGACCAGAACCCGATGGTGATCACATAGGTCAGGCCCTGCCGCGTGATGACGAGGTTCTTCTCGAACGCCTCGGTAACGCTTTCCAACGTGCGGTCGGTGCTGTTGACATCGCTCGCAGGTTCGACGCCGAGGAAGACGAGGACCTCACGCATGCCCGTTTTCACGGCGTTCAGTGTCCAGGTGAAAATGTTGAACGGACGCAGCGCCGCGTTAAATTCCGGGTCCTTTTCCAGACGCAGTTTCGCGATCACGCGATGCGCCAGCGCGGGCGATTGCAGAACCTGCACCTCGGAATCCACCACAAACGTATCGGACGGCAGATTCGAAAGCACCGCCTGCAGGTCCACCACCTGCTCGTGCCGCGTGTCGAGCATCACGATCGACGTACTCTGGTACAAAGGCGTGAGGAAGAAGGTGACGACCAGAACCGCCACGGCAGCGGCCCCGCCAACAAGGAACGCCAGCCTCCGGTTGCGATGGATCGCCGCCAGGATGTCGATCAGGAATATCTTGGCGTTGTCTTCACTCGGCGTCTGCAAGGGATCGGCATACTGATCCGGCAGGGCGGAAGCAGCGCTTGGAATCAAATTCATCGGGCATCCTTTGCGTGCAAAATCAGAAATAGCGTTCGCTGATGCGGATGGTGTCCCCCGGCTGGACCGAAAGCGTGGATGTCAGGTCGTATTGCTTCTCGGATGCGTCGCGCGCATGGCGGATGAAGACATCGGCCTGATCGGCGCGATAAGTGAATCCCGACGCCGTTGCCACGGCCGCCATCACCGTCAGGTTCGGCTCGTAGGAGTAACGTCCCGGCTTATTGACCTCGCCCAGAATATAGAAGGGGCGCAGATCGATGCCCGAGATCGTCACGTTGGGATTCTGCACATAGCCGTGCGACAGCGTCGTCACCACGGATTTCTGGAGCTGTGGAATTGTCTGCCCTGCCGCCGCAACCTGCCCGGCGAGCGGCAACGTGATATTACCATCGGGCGCGATCACATAGTCGCCGCTCAGATTGCTCTCACCGAACACCGAGATATGCACTTTATCGCCATTCGCCAGGTGATAATCCTGCGCGGCGCTGTCGGCTTGCTTCAGTGCATCGGCGGAACCACCGACGGGACCGTTGGCGCAGGCCGATATCGTCAACATCAGCGCGCACAAAGCTACCGCGTATAGCGGTTTACGGGAAATCGCCATGACAATTCTCCAACGATTATTCAAACGGCGCTCGACGGGACGCGCGCGCAAGTTCGCGATGGTTCCTTTTCAGCGTGACCGAACACCGCGGACGTCCCGCCACTCAGACAGCGTCAGCTCTCCATTGCTGTACTGCACAATGAAATGCTAGCGAACCGAGTTCACGGAATAGTGTGATAAAGATGGGACAATGGCCGCGCGCTTTTGCGACGCTCAACCTGCGAGCTTCAGGCGCACCATTACTTCGAGTCCATGTCCGGGACGATTGCGCGCGGACACAGTACCACCAAGCGCTTCGATGTTCCGCTTGACGATCCAAAGACCGAGGCCTTGATGCTCTTCCGTGGAATGCGGCACATCGCGAAAGCTCGTGGAACGATCGAAGATTCGTGACAACAGTTCCGGCGCAACGCCCGGTCCGCGATCCATCACACTGAAACAGGCGTTGTCGCCTTCGGGCGCCAAGCGCACTTCGACGATGCCGTTCGTCGGTGTGAAACTGGCTGCGTTCTCGAGCAGGTTCTCGATCACCGGCTCCATCAGCTCGTCGCTGGCGAGCGCCACGACGCCGTCGTCCACCGCCGTCACCAGCCGCTTGCCCTGTGCGGCGAGAATGTTCTCGTAAGCCGGCAGGCTGGTGCGCAGCAGAGCGGAAAGATCCGTCGCATTGCGCGCCGGAAAAATGAGATCGGCGGCGGCGTTCTCCAGATCGCGATAGGCGTTGACCATCGCGTCCAGCCGCATAACGGCCCGCTCGATGAGCTGAATGCTGCGCCTGGCAATCGTGTCCGCCAGCGGAACGGCTCGCTTCAATGGCTCCACCGATTGCGCGATGACCGCGATCGGCGTTTTCAACGCATGGCTGTTTTCCTCCGCCGCTTCACGAATCCGGTTTTGCGAGGCGATGAGTGTTGCCACCAGAGAATCGAAATCTTCCGTCACCCGCGTGAGTTCGGGAATGGTGTTGAGCTGGCGGAACGAAACTCGCGCGTCTTCGTGCAGGCGTATCCGCCGCGCCGCCAACCGGAACCGCTCCACGTTCCACCACATGTGGAAGAACAGCCAGATAAGAAGGATCGTGCTGAGAATATAGATGGACGCGGCGATCCGTAGCACCGGCGTATTCCAGAACGACGAACCCACCGGCCACGACGTAAGATTCGCAGCGTTTTCCGAGCTGATGACCACCCAGCAATTGCCATCGACATGGACGGGCGTCATGGCCGTCAGCATTTCCTGCCGCCCTTCGGGATTGACGAAGCGCTTGCCCAAATTGGTCGTACCGTCACAAGTCGGCGCGAGCAGTTTGAAGATACCTGAGCGGATCAGCTGGGAACGCTCGCGCTCAAGGTAATCTTTGGGAAAGACCGGTACGGATGCCACATAAATAAAGCCGTCCGATGGCGAACGCGCCAGCCGCACGAGCACTTTAATACGAGTATGCCCGCCGGCGGCGCGCATCATCGCATCTTGCAGCGTTTTAGACGGTTCGACGCTGAAGCGTTCGAAACGTGGTGTCAGAAGAACGGCCGTCACGCGATTGGTTTGATCGACGGCGGCCGAAAGAAGCCGCTGCTGTTCCTGCTCCGCGCGGCTGAACTGCCAATAGAGGATCAGCGGCACCGAAAGCAGAATGAGCGCCAGGAGCAGAAGCTTTACCGAAAAAGAATGAACAAGGCTCGACAGAGCGCGCCTACTGCTCGCTTCCATCCCGCCACCTGTATCCGAATCCGGGATAGTTGTTGATGCTGGAGAATTCCCGATCCACATCGCGGAACTTCTGCCGGATGCGCTTGATGAACGCGCGGACGTTGGTGCGGAAGCCGATCTCGCCATCGCCCGCCATGAAGCCTTCGCCATGCACGATGTCGTAGATCTCGCGATAGCTGACGTCGCGACTGGCATTCTCGGCTAGGTACGCCACGATGTTGAACTCGGTGAGCGTCAGATCGATATTTGTCTGCCGCCAGAGTGCGCGCCGGGAATCGTAGCGCAATGTCAGGCCGCCGCTGACGAGCATCTCCTGTCCGCCCGGCGGCGGTTCCGCGGCGCTGCGGCTCTTCTCGCCGGAAAGGATGAGCTCGATGCGCCGCAGCAGGATCGCGAAGCTGCGGGATTTCTCGATGAAATCCACCGCGCCGCCCAGCAATCCCGCTTCCTCATAGATCTGATCATTCAACATGGTGAGGAAGATAATCGGGATGTCGATATTTTCCGCCCGCAGCCGCTGCATCACCTCGATCCCCGTTATCCCGGGCATCTTCCAGTCCAGAAGCAGAAGATCGGCGTCGTGGTTCTCGGAAAGATAGCCGACCGCTTCCTCGCCGCCCTGGAAAGGATTGGCGTGATAGCCGGCATTGGACAGGTTCGTGCTCACCGATTCCAGAAAAAGGGCGTCGTCGTCGACAACCATCACATGGCCGCGCGGAAAGATGGGATCAGTCTGCATTGTTCCTCGCTGTCAGAATTTTGCGGACGCAGGCGTCGGAACTGCCGATCGATTCGCCGTTGTCGTTCGCGCTGCCATATTTCAAAGCGCGGAAAGATGTCGAATTCACGTTCGGGTAGAAGAAGATGCTGAAGGAGCATCCCGGCGCGGCATAAATCCATTTGCGCGACAAAGTGCTGTTCTCCATGCGCGCGGGCGTGCCAAGCCGTTTCTGCACGCTGTCCGGATCGAGGCCCAGCAGACTTTCCGGATCGATGGAAGCAACTCTTACCGGAGCCTCGGTATCGGCTGGATGGGTATCACGCGCTGATGGCGCCTTCTTCGGTTTGAGCGCTGCTATGTGCTGTTGCGGCGGCACGGCATGCGCGGGAGTCGAAAGCCCGATAGGTGGTGGCGCAACGGCGGGCGGCGGCCTGTTCATGCCCATGCAGCCGCATAGCGGCGTTAGAGCGAACACGGCAAGACGGAGCGACCAGGGGTTGCGCTTCTTCAACGATAAACCAGATGTTCGTTTGCCCATACGCATCGCTCCGTTCGGACATCGAATGCTTTCCTCCCTGAGGCGAGGCATTCACCGGCTGGCTGCGTCGCGTTTTTGTCCGCACATTTCTGCAGGGCTAAAAAGCCCGTGATGCGTTGTTCGAAAAATGCCACAGCTTGGATATTGTTCCAAGCATCCCAGCCATCCCAGCCTCCCCGAATGGTGGAAAGCATGAGGAACGGTCGGATACTGGGCTTCAATCGTGGCGAAGCCCTGTGACAAAAATGGGACCAGATTGCCGCCCTTGCGCTCTCCGGAACGAGCGAAATAGGTCAGAACTATTGTCCTAAGTTGAAGAACAATTGAATCATATGTACGCAAATGCGCGTCCTCTCAATGCGCGTGGGACTCGAGCTGCACTGCCAATTCGGATTGGACGCGCACGAATTCCGATCGTGCGTCCGCCGCCAGTTGCCGCAATTGCGCGATGTCGGCGGTTTGCGCCAGATCTTCGATGGACTCCAGCACCTGCCCCAGCGGGAAGGCGCAGGCACTTCCCGCCGCGCCCTTTGCCGCGTGTGCCGCGTTCTTCAGTTCCTGACGCTGCGCATCGCGCGCGGTTTCGACGACGCGCGACAGCAACGCGGGAAAATCGGCCGCGAAAATATCCAGCATCTCGCGCAACGCGGCCGGGCTTGAATCGCCGATGAGGTCCGCGAGCTTTGCAAAATCGAGCGCCGGCGCCGGCGGAATGTCGAGATCATCGACCGGCCGATCCGGCAACCATCGCCGCAAGGTCGCATAAAGCCGGTTCATCGTCACGGGTTTGGGCAAATAATCGTCCGCGCCGAGCGACAGGAACCGCTCCGCATCGCCGACAAGCGTATGCGCCGTCATCGCGATCACCGGCAGGCGCATGCTTCCCTTGGATGCTTCGAGCGCGCGCCATCGCCGGATGAACTCCGATCCGTCCATTGTCGGCATCGAACCGTCGACAAGAATTGCGGAATAGGAGCCGGCCGACGCCTTCGCGAGCCCTTCGCTGCCGTCCGACGCAGAATCGCAGCGAAGGCCCAGATGCTGAAGCTGCCTTGCGGCCAGCATCCGATTGGTATGCAGATCGTCGATCACAAGGATTGTCCCAGCCGAATTCGCGAAAGGCGCGGCGCGTCCGACCGGAGCCGAAACGGCATGAACGTGCTTGATCGTGCGCGTGATGAGCGCGGGGATATCCACGATGTCCTGCGGAATTCGCACGACATAGTCTGCGCCCTTGCGGTGAGCGCGATAGCGAAAGCTTGCCGTTGGATCTGCGGCCGCGACGGCGATGCGAGCCTCTCTCGCAAGCGCCGGCACCGATGTGAGATCGGGAGGTTCGGCGCCGGGCGCGGCCACGATCACTGCAAGCGACAGTCCGTCGGGCGCCGCTGCTACATCACCGATAACAATGGTGCCGTAATCGCGCAGATACTGCTCGATCGCCGCGCGGAGGTCCTTGTCGCCAACGACAAGCACTGTGTGGTCCTTGAGGCTCGCGTCGTTCGCGTGGTTTGTCGCGCCAGAGACGCCAGCTGGAATCTCACACCAGAATGTCGCGCCATGGCCCGGCTCTGTGCTGCAGCCGATTTCTCCGCCGGCTTGCTCCACGATGGCCTTGCTGATGGCAAGTCCAAGCCCGGTGCCGCCGAATCTGCGCGTTGTCGATGCATCTTCCTGCACGAAGGGTTCGAACAGCTGGGCGGCGCGCGCCGGATCGAAACCCGGTCCGGTATCAACCACCTCGAAGCGCAGAAGAACGGAGCCGTCCGCGCTTTCCTTCGCCGCAACAGAGAGAAAAACTCCGCCCGCGCCGGTGAACTTGACCGCATTGCCCATAAAATTCACCAGCACCTGACGCAGGCGCGTCGGATCGGTCATGATCGTATCGGGGACGCCAGCGCCGATACGCGCGACAAGGCGCAATCCCTTTTGCCGCGCCTTCGGGCCCATGATCGTCAGCACCTGGTCCACAAGCTGGGCGACATTTGTTTCCACCGCCTCAAGCTCCAGCTTGTCCGCCTGTATCTTGCTGAGGTCGAGAAGCTCGCCCACAAGATCGAGCAATGCTTCCGCCGCAGCCTTCGCCGCGTGCACGGATTCGCGCTGCTCGGAATCGAGCTGGCTTAACGCGAGCAACTCGAGATTTCCAATCACGGCGTTCAGCGGCGTGCGGATTTCGTGGTTCATGTTCGCGACGAAGGTTGTCTTCGCCTGGTTCGCCTCGCCGGCAATCAGGGCAATCGTGCGCATCAAATCGATGCCGAGCACGATGCCGAGGAATTCGCCGCCGCGCGTGACAACAACGCCCGAATGCAAAAGCTCCGGATACTCCGTTGTCATGAGAACGCCGACGGCTTCCGTCTGCATGTCGTCCGGCACACTAAGAGACCGTGTGCGAACGAACTGCGTAACGGGCTTTCGCCGATAGATGTCGCGATTGTATCGGAAAAGATAGCGCGTCAGAAAATGACTGCGGTCGACAAGTTCAAATTTTCCGTTCTGGTCACGAAAGACATAAGCCTGCACCGAAGGATTTTTGTCGAAAAGATCGGCCAGCGTCGAACACGTCGTCGTGCCCGGCAGAAGCGGCACGGGTTGGGCCAGATGACCGATCAGTTGGCGATCGAGGGGATCGGGTGTAGGACTCAACTTGCTGCCGGATGACATTTTCCCTCGACCCAACCGCCGACGCCACATTATTCAGCGACTGCGGCGCGATCAACGCCGATACTCTCGAAGCGCACGAACAAATCTGTTTTGATGGCCGGAATGCCCACCGTTACGCGTGATCTCATCCCCGGCCTGCTCGCGGCTGTCATAACTCTGACATCTACCCTGAGCTATGTGGCCTTTATCTTTGCGGCCGCGCCCGGCAGCACGCTGCACTATGCGGTGGGTTTTGGTCTCATCTGCGCCGGTGTGATGGGAATCGTCTTCGCGCTCGGCAGCAAAGTGCCGTTCGCCATCGCGGGGCCCGACTCCAAAACCATTGCGGTGCTCGCCATCGCAACGACAGTGGTCGTGGGCGCTGCTGGCACGAAGATCGCACCGGACGCGCTGGGGCTTGTCATTCTGGCGGCGCTCGCGGCGGGGACCATCGCGACGGGCGCCGCCATGTATCTGCTCGGTGTGTTTCGCCTCGGCCAATGGGTGCGGTTCGTGCCCTACCCTGTCGTGGGCGGATTCATGGCCGCATCGGGATGGCTGCTGGCGATCGGTGGAATCGGCCTGCTTGTCGGGCACAGGGTCTCGCTGTCGTCTCTGCGCGATATAGCTGCCGGCCCGCATCTGCCCGAACTGGCTTACGGAATATTGTTCGCTGTCGGCAACGCGCTTGTCTCGCGTATTCGCAACGCGCTCGCCTTTCCCCTTTATCTGGTTGCAGCGATTTTGACGATACACGCCCTGCTGGCGCTTATGGGTTTCTCTATCGATGGTGCGCGCGACGCCGGCTGGCTCTTCAACGTCGGCGGCGGCCTTAAATTCGTGAACCCGCTTCAATTTCCCCACGCGCTGGGTGTTCTCAACCTCGCCACCATCGAGAAGCTAGCCGGCGAGTTCGTCGCCTTGTTTGCGGTGACGGCGATCTCGCTGCTTCTGGGCCTTGTCGTGATCGAAGTCGAAGGCCGGCTCGATGTCGATCTCGATAGCGAGCTTCGCCTCAACGGTCTTGCCAACCTTCTGGTCGGGGCCGCCGGGGGGATGGTGGGCACCGTTTCGATCACGCGCACCATATTCAATCATCAATCCGGCGCGCGCGGCCGGATGAGTGGACTTATCTGCGGTGTGGCTTGCCTCGCGGTTCTGGGACTGGGCACCCGCGTGCTCGTCTATTTTCCCGTTCCTGTCCTTGGCGGGCTCGTCGTCTATCAGGGCGCCAGCTTGCTCTATGAATGGCTCGTGCATGGGCGCCGCACCATGCTGTTGGTCGACTATCTTCAGGTGGTCGCGATCATGATTGCGATCATCTTCTGGGATTTCGTCGCCGGCGTCGCATTGGGCGTGGTGGCGGCCTGCGTTACCTTCGCGATCAACACCAGCCGGATCCGGTTGGTCAAACAGGAGCTTGATCGCAGCAATTATCCTAGCCGCGTCGACCGTCCTGTCGCCCACCAGGAAGAGCTTGTGCGCAATGGCAGCAGCATCCAGATCATGTGGTTGCACGGCTTCGTATTCTTCGGCAGCGCGCATCGCCTGTTGCAGGACGTCAAGCAGATGGTGGAGACCTGCGGACACGGTGTCTGCCACAGCCTTGTCCTCGATTTTCGCGAAGTGCTGGGAATAGACTCGTCCGCGATTCTCTATTTGGGAAAGTTGTGGAATTTCGCCGAACGCGAGGGTTTCACGATCGCGCTCTCGTCTCTTGCGCCGCCGGTTGAGAAGGCGTTGCGCGTCGGCGGGCTTATCCGGCAGGGACATTCGATCGCAACGGTCTTTCCCGATCTGGATGCGGCGCTCGAATGGTGCGAGGACAATCTGATCGCCGAGCGCAGCGGCGGGGAGGCCCAAGTTCATTCCGCCGATGAATGGTTGTCGCAAGAGCTCGAAAATCCCGAATTGATCGCGCGCCTCGTCTCCTATCTGGAACTGCTCCGCTTCGACGCCGGCGAGTATATCTTCAAGCAGGGCGAGCCCGCCGATGCTTTTTACTTTTTATATGAGGGCCGGGTGACGATCCTTTTCACGACGCCGGACGGAACGGAGATCCGGCTTCGCAGCATGCTCGGCCGCACGGTCCTGGGCGAGATGGGACTTTATCGCACGCGGCCCCGCACGGCGTCGGTTCGCGCTGACAAACCATGCGTCGCCTATGCGCTTTCGACCGATGCGATGGCGCAGATCGAAGCCGACGATCCCACGCTGGCCTACGCTGTGCACAAATTCATTGTGCGCGTCCTTTCCTCACGCCTGGAATTCGCCAATCGCGAGATTGCCGGTCTGCAGGGCTGAACGGATCGGTGATTACGAGGCCTTGATCCAAATCTGCGGCGAAAGGCCCGCCATCGCGACGAGTTCGCCGAGGCGATCCCTGATGCGGGAATCGATCCGAAAGCCCGCCGAAAGCAAAAGCCTGCCATTGCCGAACAAAACGTCCCGGGCAAGTTCGGCGTCATTCGGAGCGTCCGTGATTGCGACCGCGCGCTCGCCGCTTTCTTGCACAGCTGCATTGCCGAGATCGGATTTTTCGGATGCCATAGCCTCCCCGGCTGCGGAATCGGAGTCGAATACACGGCGCAGACATGTCTCCAGCGTCTCGCGCGACAGCGGCTTCAGAAGAAAACCATCGAGACCCAGTGCGAGCGCCGGGCCGACCTGGTCGAGGTCGGAATGGCCGGTCACAAGAATGATCTTGATGTCCTTTGTATCAGATTTGTGACCGTTGCGGATCGCTTGGATCAGCCCCAGTCCATCAAGCTTCGGCATGGCCATATCGGTGATTACGCAATCCATTTGGATTTCGCCGGCAAGCAGCGCAAGCGCTTCCTCACCGTCCGCAGCTTCGAATATCGCGGGCTTTCCGTATTGCAGCAGCATCTTGGCAAGCATGGCCCGCGTGAAACGCACATCGTCGACGAGAAGGAAATTGCGACCGTTGAGATCCATGTACTCTCCATCCGGCGCCCCCAATAATTGAATACGTTTCGAGCGACCGAATGGTCAACCCTGTAATCACCACACCGACCGCAGGTTGCAGGCTTCGAGATTCTAACCGAGGCGCCGCCGCCCGATGCTACTTTTGCGGCTCCAGAACCAGAAGCTTCACGCTGTCGGGCTTGAACGTGTAATGCGGTTTGCTGCCGGGCGTTTCCGGCGGAAGCGTGTTGTCGACATCTGCCGTGACCAGGAAAACGCGCCCCGTCTTGGGATCCAGCGCCATGGTGCGCGCACCTGGCGCCGTAACAGCATCGCCAAGTGCGACCATGTTGTGCGGGTCTTTCTCTTCGATCACCGAAAGCGTGCCATCGCCATTCGCGCTATAGGCCAGCTTCTTGACAGGGTCGAACGCCGCACTGTCGGTCCCCTTGCCGATCGGAAATTCGCCAATCGTTTTTCCGCTGGCCGCATCGACCGCGATCATTTTGTCGTTCTTGCAACTCGCGAAGAGGATGCCTGACTGCGTATCCATCGCAAGACCGTGCGGGGATGTGCAGGCCGGAACGGGCCAGCGGGCCATTATTGCGAGGCTTTTGGTGTCGAAGACGACGATTTCATTCGTGCTGGCGATATTGATGAACAGCTTGCCCTTGCCGTCGACCACGGCCATTTCCGGTGCGCCGCTGAGCGGCACGGTCTTGAGAGCCTGCATGGTCTTGGCGTCCACGGCGCTGGCGCTGTTGCCGTCCGCGTTCATCACGAATACGCGGCCCGTTGCAGGATCGTAGGTCACCGCGTCCGCGTCCACGCCAACCGGCGCAGTACCCGCGGTTTTGAGTGTCTTCAGATCGAAGGCGACCAGCGTCTTGGCCGCAGCATCGTCGGCATAGCCGCGCCCAAGCGCGGGCACGGAGACCACGCCGTGGCTCTCGCCGACCGTCACTTCCCCGACGATCTTGCCCGTGGACACATCCACCACATCGACTTTGGTGCGATGAGAAACCAGCACATGTCCCGTTGCAGGATCGTATTCGACGAAATCCCATTTGTTCGGTCCGCCGAGGGCAATGGATTTCACGATCTTGTAAGATGGAGCCGCGTCGGCGGACTCCGTCACTCCAAGTGTGCAGATGGCCAAGGCGGCAACGGGAATCGCAAAGTGACGGAATGTGAGCATTCTGATCTCCGGAGAAAAAGAGGACGATCGGACTAATGCGTCTGAACGGCGAAAAGCGGCGTCATGGTGACGACGCCTTTGTCCGCGTCTGCGGCATGTCCAAGATATTCGTTTATTCCAAAGGCTGCTTCAGTGGTGCGCAGAAGAGAATAGTGATTGTAGGGCGTTGGGTCCGTCAATTTTCTGGGACCATGATTGGT
>DASXHQ010000041.1:0-19237 GCA_036488415.1 Rhizomicrobium sp. | reverse complement strand
GGCATGTTGCGTGCTTGCCGGTGGGGGTCAAGGTTATTAAGGTCGCGGCAGCATCCCATCAGACATGCGAGCAATGAACACCATCAGCCATCACGCGGCGCTTATCTATGTCATGGTAGTCGTCTCCGCCGCGGACGGCGTGATGAGCGAGCGCGAGCTCAAGACCATCGGCAACATCGCCAAGACGCTGCCCGTCTTCCGCGATTTCGAAGAGCATCGCCTGCTGCCCGTGGCGCAGGAGTGTGGCCAGATTCTGCAAGAGCAGGATGGCGCGGATGCGGTCCTCGGCCTCATCAAAGAGGCCCTTCCCGACCATCTGGTTGAGACGGCGTACATGCTGGGGCTGGAAGTAGCGTTGTCAGACTCACGCGTAATGCTGGAAGAGGTGCGTGTGCTGGAGATCTTGCGCCGCTCGCTGCATATCGACCGCCTGGTCGCCGCCGCCCTCGAGCGCGGCGCCCGCGCCCGCTACCAGATAGCTTGAGACGCAGAATGCGCCGCCTGCTCCTCCTGCGCCACGCCAAGGCCGTGCAGGATACGGGCGAAGGCGACCACGCCCGCGCGCTGACCGATCGCGGCCGCAAAGATGCTACCCGCATGGGTCACGCCATGGATACACATGGCTATATTCCCGACTTTGCCGTTTGCTCGACGTCGCGGCGCACGACGGAGACCTGGGAATTGCTGTCGCCGGAACTGGCGAAGGCGCCGAAAATCGAGTTCACCAAAACTCTCTATCTCGCTTCGCCGAAAAATATTCTGGCGTTGATTCAGGAAACCGATCAGAGCGTAAAGACGCTCATGCTCATCGGCCACAATCCGGGCATCGAGGAATGCGCGGTTCGCCTTGCCCGCAAACCGGTATCGAAAACAGAACGTCACAAGCTCGACGACATGCGTGAGAAGTTTCCCACCTGCGCACTAGCTGTTTTCGATTTCGAGGTGGTGTCGTGGAGCGACGTCAGTGGCGACGGCATCCTGCTCGAATTTATCAGGCCCCGCGACCTGACGGGCTGATTTCCTTTTCGGCGAGCGCAAGCCGGCGCCAGCCGAAGGCATTTTCCGAAATTGGATCACCCATTATCCGTCCCGCACGCTCAGCGATCAACCGCCCGCCCATTTTCTCATAAAAGAATCGCGCATTGTTCTTTGCGTGCGCCCAGATCACGCAGGACCCGTAGCCGCGATCTGCCATCCATGCGAACGAACGGCGCAGCAGCGCACGTCCCGTTCCCGCGCCATAACACGCCGGATCGACATAGAGCGTGTAAACTTCGCCGTCGAAACCGAGCACCGCATCGCGCGCCTGACCGCAACTCGCCATGCCGATAATGCCGCGTCTCTCATCTTCGGCAACGAAGACCGCCTCGCCGCGCGCGCGAACGGCAGCGCGCCATCGCGCGGCTTGCCCGCGTGGCGTCATTGCGCACAGCAGGCGCATGGGAAGAATAGCAGCGTAGGTATCGTGCCAGGATTCGATATAGACGCGGGCAATGCCGTCGGCATCGTCGAGTTTTGCCAGGCGCACCTTGATCGCAAGACCGCTCATGCCGGAATATTTGCGCGATCCGGCGGCGCTGCCAAGCGCAATCGCATTCACATTCGTTCAGCGCACGTTCGTGCGCGGTTGCGCGTCACGGGGAGATTGCGGCACCATTGTGTTGGGCGCGACACAGAATTGCGCACGTTTCAATTTTCTTTTTCGGCAAACGGAGTTAGAGTGATTCCTATCGACCACGCCGATGCGCCGTGTCCTACGGGCACCAGAGAGGCTGGCGGAAAGTTGACGGGAAAACGTACCCAGGAACAGGCATTTGCGCGAAACGGCGCAGATGGCTGGATTTGCCTGGATTGTGAAATGTCAATGCGGGGATTACGAACAGGGTTAAGGGTTGCTTCACGCGAGGGTGAGAGGCTCTACGCGGCGATGGTTGTCAGTGGTCTTGTCATGTCTGCGTAGAACCACGATCTAAGTAGGTGGAGGGCGTGCAGGACGTATACAGGAGTTGACGTGATGAGCACGCTTGACGTCTTCGACATCTTCACCCGCGATTATGCGCGCGAGCGTTTCGAAACAATGAGCTTGCGCGACTGGCTGCTGGCCGCGCGCGATGACAAGATGCTCTACGCGACGCCGGCCGAGCGCATGGTGGACGCCATCGGCGAACCGGAGCTGATCGACACGGCGCAGGACTCTCGTCTTGGCCGCATGTTCTTCAACCGCACCATCAAGACCTACAAGGCGTTCGATGGCTTCTTCGGCATGGAAGACACGATCGAGCGCATCGTGAGCTACTTCAAACACGCGGCGCAGGGCCTCGAGGAGAAGCGGCAAATTCTCTATCTCCTCGGCCCGGTCGGCGGCGGTAAATCCTCGCTTGCCGAACGGCTCAAGGATCTGATGGAGAAACATCCGATCTATGTGTTGAAAGCGGGCGAGAATATCAGCCCGGTATTCGAAAGCCCGCTGGGGCTTTTCCGCTCGCCGGAACTCGCCTCCCTGCTGGCTGACAGATATGGCATCGATAAGCACCGCACCGGTCAGGTGATGAGCCCCTGGGCGGTGAAGCGCCTCGACGAATTCGGCGGCGACATCTCCAAATTCGAAGTCGTGCGTCTTTATCCCTCCAAGCTGCGCCAGTTCGCCGTGGCAAAAACCGAGCCGGGCGACGAGAACAACCAGGACATCTCCTCGCTCGTCGGCAAGGTGGACATCCGCAAACTTGAGCATTTCAGCCAGAACGATCCGGACGCCTATTCCTTCTCCGGCGGGCTTTGCCGGGCCAATCAGGGCCTCCTTGAATTCGTGGAAATGTTCAAGGCCCCAATCAAAGTGCTGCATCCGCTGCTGACAGCGACGCAGGAAGGCAACTACACCGGCACCGAGACGCTAGGACCAATCCCGTTCAACGGTACGATCCTGGCGCACTCCAATGAAGCGGAATGGACGGTCTTCAAGAACAACCGCAACAACGAAGCCTTCCTCGACCGCATCAGCGTGGTCACGGTGCCTTATTCGCTGCGCGTGACGGAGGAAACGGCGATCTACAAGAAGCTGCTCAAGGGCAGCGAGCTGAACGGCGCACAGTGCTCTCCGGAAACGCTAGAGATGCTGGCTAAGTTCTGCGTGATGACGCGGCTGAAGGAGCACGAGAATTCCAACCTCATCTCCAAGATGCGTGTCTATGATGGCGAGAAGTTGAAGGATACCGATCCGAAGGCCAAGACCTTGCAGGAATACAAGGATGCGGCGGGCGTGGATGAAGGCATGACTGGTATTTCGACGCGCTTCGCCTACAAGACGCTGTCGGAAACCTTCAACTACGATCACACCGAAGTCGCCGCCGATCCCGTGCATCTGATGTACGTGCTGGAACAGGCTATCAAGCGCGAGCAATATCCAGATGATACCGAGAAGAAGTATCTCGAATTCATCAAGGCCGAGTTGGCGCCGCGCTATGCCGAATTCATCGGCAAGGAAATCCAGAAAGCTTATTTGGAAAGCTACGGCGAATACGGCCAGAACCTGTTCGATCGCTATATCGCTTATGCCGATGCCTGGATCGAAGATCAGGATTACAAGGATGCCGACACCGGCCAGCTCTTAAATCGCGAAGCGCTCGACAACGAGCTGTCGAAGATCGAAAAGCCCGCCGGCATCGCCAATCCGAAGGACTTCCGCAACGAAGTGGTGAAGTTCGCGCTGCGCTATCGCGCGCAGCATGATGGCGCCAACCCGGCATGGACGGCTTACGAAAAAATCCGTTCCGTGATCGAGAAGCGGATGTTCACCCAGGTCGAAGATCTGCTGCCAGTCATCAGCTTCGAGTCCAAGAAGGACAGCGACACCGAGACGAAGCACAACGAATTCGTCAAGCGGATGCTGACCCGCGGATACACGTCACGCCAGGTGCGCCGCCTCGTCGAGTGGTACATGCGCGTGAACAAGGCGGGATAGCACTCTTCGTCCGGCGAATGTTCCACCATATGAGCGAATGGCCCGCGAAACTTGAGATCACTGCCGAGCAGTTCGACTCGATGGACGGTGATGCATTGTTTGAGCGGATCGGCCCTTGGTCTTTTGGCGCACTCGTCGACAAAGGTCGGTGCCCTTCACGAGTTTTCCAGCTCACTGCAAGCGGCTACTGGATTTGGACCGAAGCAGCAAATGGCGGGATCGAACAGTATTTCACAAATGGCGCTATTGGAGCCGAATACATTCCAGAGGTCCTTGATCTTCTTGGCCGAGGCAAAGCCATTCCACTCTTCGAGCTCGCGGCGGCGCAAATACCAAAGGGCTATGCTGGGTGGGACTTGGATGATCGGTGGAATTTTGCATCCGAGAATCCAGTGATAAATGGCATCTCGGATGAATTTTGGAATTTTCTCGATGATGCAACATTCGCAAAGGATTTCGCGGTCTTCGTCCGGCAGCATCGGTTTGAATTTGAGCCATTCTTAAAAAGCGAGAGCGGTAATGACTCACTTCATTGACCGCCGCCTGAATCCGAAAGGCAAGAGTCTGGGCAACCGCCAGCGCTTCCTGCGGCGGGCCCGCACGCAGATTCGCGAGGCTGTACAGAAATCGCTGAAGGATTCTTCGGTCGCCGATCTCGATAAGGGCCGCAAGGTCCGCATCTCAACCAAGGGCACGAAGGAGCCGCGCTTCCGCCTCGATCCGAAAGCCGGCGGCGAACACGATTTCGTCCTGCCCGGCAACAAACAGTTCACCCCCGGCGACGAGATCAAGAAGCCGCCGTCCGGGGAAGGCGGCGGGCGCGGCAAGGAAGCCGCTGATTTCGCCGAAGGCGATGACGATTTCGAATTCACGATGACGCAGGAGGAAGTTCTCGACATCTTCTTCGAGGATCTCGAGTTGCCGAACCTCATTCGCACCACGCTCAAGGAAACGCCCAACAAGGTCTGGAAGCGCGCGGGCATCACCACCGCCGGATCGCCGACGCAGATCAACCTCATCCGCACCATGCGCAACGCGCAGGGCCGTAGGCTGGCGCTGCATCGTCCAAAACTGAAAGACATCGAGGCGCTGGAAGCCGAACTGGACGCACTGGAGCGCGAGCCCGACATCAATCGCGAGAAAGTCGCCGCGCTCAAAGAGGAGATCGCGAGGCTCAACGCCAAACGCAAATGGGTCGGGTTCATCGATCCTGTGGACGTGCGCTTCAATTCTTATACCGAGCAACCGGTGCCGACGTCGCAGGCGGTCATGTTCTGTCTCATGGACGTGTCCGGATCGATGGGCGAACGCGAAAAGGACCTCGCCAAGCGTTTCTATATGTTGCTGCACCTGTTCCTGAAGCGGCGATACAAGCGCGTGGATATTGTCTTCATTCGCCACACCCATGACGCGCAGGAGGTGGACGAGCAGGAGTTCTTCTATTCGCGCCAGTCCGGCGGGACCATCGTCTCCACTGCGCTCGACAAGATGCTGGAAATCCAGAAGGAACGTTACGCCACGGCTGATTGGAACATCTACGCGGCGCAGGCCTCCGACGGCTACACGCAGTCGGGCGATGCGCGCCGCTGCGTTGAAATGCTCAACGACGACATCATGCCGCTCTGCCAGTACTACGCCTATATCGAGATTCTGGATGAGCGCGAGATGGAGGTTTTCGCCTCCGAAGAATCCGGTGCGGAATTGTGGCGTGCCTATCGCACGGTAGCGGAGGGCTGGTCCAATTTCGCAACCAAGCGCATCTCCAAGCCGGCGGATATCTTCCCGGTGTTCCGTGATTTGTTCAAAAAGACGGAGGTCGCGTGACCGACCTCCTTTTTTCCGAATCGGAATGGGACTTCGCCACGCTGGATCGCACCTTCAAGGCTATCGAAGAGATCGCGCTGAAGGACCTGAAGCTCGACGTCTATCCCAACCAGATCGAGGTCATCTCGTCCGAGCAGATGCTGGATGCCTATTCCTCGCTCGCCATGCCGCTGATGTACAATCATTGGAGCTTCGGCAAGCTGTTCGCGCGCGAAGAGGCAATGTATCGCGCCGGATACTCCGCGCTCGCCTATGAAATCGTCATCAATTCCAGCCCATGCATTTCCTATCTGCTGGAAGAGAACACGATGACGATGCAGGCACTGGTGATGGCGCATGCTGCGTTCGGCCACAATCACTTTTTCAAGAACAATTATCTCTTCCGCCAATGGACCAACGCGGAAGGCATTCTCGATTATCTCGCTTTCGCCAAGAAGTATGTCGCCGCCTGTGAAGAGAAATATGGCCGCGACGAAGTGGAAGCCGTTCTCGACAGCGCCCATGCATTGATGGATCAGGGCGTGTTCCGCTATCGCCGCCCGCCGCGCCCCTCCAAAGAACGCACATTGGAAAAGATGCGCGCGCGCGCGCAGTATGAAGAAGCGTCGTACAACGAACTATGGCGCACGCTTCCGGCAGGCATCGAACCGCCCAATTCCGCACCCACCATCAATGAGGAAGACGACTACAGCGGCGACATGAAATTGCCGGAGGAGAACCTGCTCTATTTCCTGGAGAAGCACTCTCCGTCGCTGAAGGCCTGGCAACGCGAAACACTGCGTATCGTTCGCAATCTCGCACAATATTTTTACCCGCAGAAGCAAACCAAGGTGATGAACGAAGGCTGCGCGAGCTTTGTCCACCATGCGATCATGAACATCCTCTATGACCGCGGCATGATCGGCGAAGGCTCGTTGCTGGAGTTCATGCACAGCCACACATCGGTCGTCTTCCAGCCGGAGTTCGACGACCGGCGCTATTACGGCATCAACCCCTATGCGCTTGGCTTCGGCATGATGACCGACATCAAGCGGATCGCAATGGAGCCGACCGCGGAGGATAGAGATTGGTTTCCGCAATTCGCGGGCAATGGCGACTGGGTCGGTGTGCTGAAGGATGCCTGGGCAAACTATCGCGACGAAAGTTTCATCGAGCAGTTCCTGTCGCCCAAGCTCATGCGCGATTTTCGCTTCTTCTCCCTGTTCGATAAGGCCGATGAGGGCGCCTACAAGGTCAGCGCTATTCATGATGAGACGGGTTATCGCCGGGTGCGGCAATTGTTGGCTCGCCAATATGATGCGAGTCTGAACGAGCCGAATATCCAAGTGAAGTCAGCGGACCTTAAAGGCAACCGCCGCCTGATCCTGGAGCACAAAATGCACCGCGGCGTTCCGCTGAACGGAAAAACCAAAGAACTTGTGCTCGCCCACGTCGAGCGCCTCTGGGGCCACGACGTGGGCCTGAGCGAGACTGATGCAGACTAGCGTCCGCTCAGTGTTTGGCGACCGTTATCGTCGTTGGGTTCGCCGGCGACCAGATGCCGGAATACACAAGACCACCGGCCACGATCACAATCAGCGCAATACCCGCGACGGCAGCCACGATGCGCGGCATTGTCTCGTCACTGTCGACATCTTTTGAAGCGTGAAGCGGTTCTTCCATTCCAATCCTCCCAACCGGACCAGAACACCCCAGTACACGAGGCGACCGATCGGCATGCCCATGCAACGAAGCGACTATAACGCCAGACCGGCCTCGCGTCACTTGGGATTAGGGGTCTAAAGCCCGGAAAAGACACGAGGACCGGCTTCGGCGGACGGCTTCAACCGGAAACTCCGTTGGTGGCCGTGTGGGTGGTATCCACAATCTGTGCTGCCGGTTGGGCCACCTTCGGCGCCTGCTGGCTGGGGGAATAGACTGTGCCGGCCAGGATGAACGCCGAAGCGGCAATGATGGCCAAAGTCAGCACTTTCGAGCCATAGACCTCGCCATTTGAGTTGTAGTCAGACATTTGCCTCTCCATTCGTGCCCGGTTCTCGGTGGAAAGGGTAACCACTCGTTCACCGGTCACACGCGGGAGATGGGGGCTGGTTGGCAGTCCACAATAGTTGGATTGCTGCGCTGCACAGGCCCACGGCTATGCGCAAAAGGCATATATCCAGACCTTGAAACCGGCCTAGGGGATCACTAGCACGAACTTAATAGTAGCATGACGGTACGGGCGCTCGCGGGCGCTATTTGGGTCGCGCCCGCGTGGTCTGGGCCTTGACCTTCCGGGTGATGGGCGCGCCGTGCTGCTTTCCCGTGTCCACCAAGGCAGTGCAATTAGCGTCCTTGGCCAGCCCGGGATCGACGAAGGGGATGATGGCGGCCAAGGGCGAAAGGAAGCCGAGCAGCACAGCTAGGCCGCCTTGCGGCAGTGCTTTGGTCGCCTCAACACCGATTTGCGGATGGTTCACCGGGCCTGTGATGGTGATGGGCGCGTTCACATGCAGGATACGGAATTTCTTGGGGTGACCTTGCAACTCCAGATTCATGTCCTCGCCATCCAGCGCGATGCTGCCTTTGCCTGTGATGAGAACCGGATCGGTGTCGAACACCAGATGCCGCGCCGTCATCACGCCTTTGTCCACGCTAAAATGCGCCACCGCGCAGCGCACGCCGGTGTCGCTTGTGTCGCCAGACCACAACAGGCCCAATCCATTCAAGACGTTGATACCTGTGAGCTCGGCAAAAGCGGCGCGGATCTTTCCGGACGGAACGATGGTCGTGAATGTGCCGTTGGCATTGGCCGCGGCTTTCCGAATCGTGTTGCCGGCGCCGTGAAGTTTGGCGCGCGCGACCAGCAGCCCTTCCACCGCCGGCGGCTTGCTGGAGACGAATTGCTCCAGGCGAATGTCCGTAAGGCGCGCATCGATATCGGTCTGCGGAACCGCATGTCGCGCGTCGATGCTGGCGGATCCAGCGAGCTTGCCATGCGCAAAGGTGAAAGACAGCGGGTTGAGCGTGAGCACGCCATTCTTCAGTTTCACGTGGGTGGCGGCATGGCGGAGCGGAAAGTCACGCGACTTCACGGTTTCGGCGCTATACGTCACATCGGCGTTCATCTGGCGAATGCGATCCACCTGCAGCGGCGCATCCGGAAGCAGATGTTTCAGGGGCGCGACTTCGGCCGGTGTCGCGCCGGCTGCGAGCGCTTGCGCACGTTCTTTTGCGGGCGGCGGCGCACCGACTAAGGGGCCCAGATCGTCGAAATCCAACACCTTCGATGAGATCGCGCCGGTTAGATACGGAATCTTGCCCGAGGCATCGACTGTGAGATCGCCGCGCAGATCGGAATCGCCGACCGTGCCGCTGATGCCGGTAATCTTGTAGATGGCCTGGTTGCGCGCGAGATGGCCGGACAGGTGATAAGGCGGCGTTCCTGGCAGCGCCAAGCCGGTGAGATAATAGAGTTGATTCAGATTCGGGCCGGTGATCGTCAGCGCCGTCTCGATGCCGCCCAGATCGAACGGATGGGTAATCGCACCCTGCGCCACGACATGGGTGGCGCCGGCATGAATGTCGGCGCTGAAGTTATAGGGCTTGGTGACATCGACATTGATCAGCGGGCCGCCGCGAACCGCCGCAGTGAATTTGCGGTTGTTGAGAAGCCCGTCGCCGTCGAGCACGAACGCGGCGGCGCCATGTCCGCCCTCGTGTGAGGACACCGTGCCGACGAAACTCAGCTTGCGTTTGAGATCGTGGATTTCCAGATGGCCGTCGCGGATGATGAAGTGCTGGATCGGCGGCAGCTTCAGGCCCTGGCCCGATCCTTTCTCGCCGTTGAAATCCCAATTCGTCCGGCCGGTTTCGTCGCGCACAATCAGGATGTCGGGATGATCGATGGCGACCAGCGGCATATAGAGTTGTCCGCCGAAAAGATAAGGCAGCAGCCTCATCTTGAAGGTGAGGTTCTGCGCGTTCGCCATCTGCGGCGGCTTCAGCCACGGCGGATTGCCGATAATCACGCCGTCGGCCGAGGCGCTGGGCGTGAAGGAGAAGAGATGGACCTTCAGATCGCCGGTGAGTTGCACCGGCCGGCCGATCCTCCACGACACATAACGCGCGATCGGCCCGCGCATCGAGTTCCAGTTCAGGAAATAGAGCCCGATCAGAATGGCGGCGATCAGAGCGAGGATGATGGTGACGGCCCAGCGCACACCTTCCATCGCAGTGGCGCGATGAACAGACCGCGCGCCGGCCAAGCGCTCGCGAATGCGATGGTAATGCCTGTGCGCAAAAGACGGCGCCAGGCGGGAATCTTCGGCGTGTGTGTGACTCACGGCGATGGCCTTGGTCTGTCACAAGGTAACGCCTCAACCGGCCTTGGGCTTCGCCATGAAACTCATTTGGAACCCGAAAGGTGCCAGCGCGTTTGCGCGCCGCGAAGGCTGGCCTGCCAGCCGTAGCTCGCGGATGCCCGGCTGTCCGCCTACGCCAAGGCTTCGTCGGGTCCATAGCGACAGCGTATGGACGCCTTCACTCGCTTCGCGAGCGAGGGCTGGAGCGGGCGATGGGAATCGAACCCACGTATGAAGCTTGGGAAGCTTCCGTTCTACCATTGAACTACGCCCGCACGCGCAAAACGTCTTAGCATGGGCTCTTGCGGAGGCTCCATAAAAGAAGGGCCCCGCGGGCGATTTTACCCACGAAGCCCCTCGGTTTCTCGCTACGCAGCTGGCCTTAGGAAGGCGGTTTCACCCGCACGACCAATGAGCGCTTTCGCGTTCCCCTCCCCGGTTTTCGAACGAAACTCGGATAGAGCCATCGCCGGCCTACCGAGTTTCGCGCGGGGTCCACGCAAGTTTGGCCCCTTACCTGTCTGTCCTTGCGGTGTCGTTACTTCTTCAAAAGGCGTTCTCCCAGCCATTACCCGAAAGAACATATAAAGAACGAATAGGACCAAAGCAATAGCGATATAGGAAAAATATCTGACAAATTGTCATTGCAGCGGCCGCGATGCGTGGACGTAAAGTGCGGCCGGAAAATTCAGGAAAGTCATCGCCATGCGCCGCGCCGCCATTGTTTCTCCGCTTCGTACCGCCGTCGGAAAATTCCAGGGCGGATTGTCGTCGATCACGGCGGGCGATCTGGGCGCGGTCATTTTGCGCGCGCTGGTGGAGCGCACCAAGCTCGATCCGGAACGCGTGGACGATGTGATCTTCGCGCAAGGTTACGGCAATGGCGAAGCGCCGTGCATCGCGCGCTGGTCGCTGCTCGCCGCGGACTTTCCCATCTCTGTGCCGGGCTATCAGCTCGACCGGCGCTGCGGTTCGGGCCTGCAAGCGGTGATCGACGCGGCGATGATGGTGCAGACCGGCGCGGCCGATGTGGTGATCGCGGGCGGCGTCGAAAGCATGAGCAATGTCGAATACTACACGACCGACATGCGCAACGGCGCGCGCATGGGTTCGAGCGTGATGCATGACCGGCTGACGCGCGGGCGCGTGATGAGCCAGCCGATTTCCCGCTTCGGCGTCATCAGCGGCATGATCGAGACGGCGGAGAACCTTGCGAAGGATTATGAAATTTCGCGCGAGGCTTGCGACGAATACGCGGCACAAAGCCATCGGCGCGCTGCCGCCGCATGGGAAGCGGGCAAGTTCGACAACGAGCTGGTGCCGGTGAACGTGCCGCAGAAGAAAGGCGAGCCGGTCGTCTTCAAACATGATGAAGGCATTCGCGCCGAGGCGACACCCGCATCGCTCGCGCAGCTTCGCGCCATCGAGAAAGGCGGCGTGGTGACGGCGGGCAATGCCAGCCAGCAGAACGACGCGGCGGCGGCGTGCATCGTGGTGGCGGAAGACAAATTGCGCGAACTCGACCTTCAGCCGATGGGATGGCTCGTCGGCTGGGCGGCAGCGGGATGCGATCCTTCGCGCATGGGCATCGGCCCGGTGCCGGCGGTGGAGCGGCTGTTCGCGCGCACGGGGCTCGGCTGGAACGACATCGACCTGGTGGAATTGAACGAAGCCTTCGCACCGCAAGTGCTGGCGGTGCTGAAAGGCTGGGGCTGGAATGCCAATGATGAATGGCGCGACAAGCTGAACGTCAACGGCTCCGGCATTTCGCTGGGCCACCCCATCGGCGCCACGGGCGGACGCATCCTTGCGACCATGCTGAACGAAATGCACCGCCGGAAGTCACGCTACGGGTTGGAGACCATGTGCATCGGCGGCGGGCAGGGACTGGCGGCGGTGTTCGAGCGGGCAGCGTGAGCCGCACTGGGATTGATACCCATCGCAGTCGATCTCATCGAAAATTTTGTTGAGGTGATGTGATCTTCGCGCGGGAAGAAGTGTGGCGGCCAGCGCAGCGCAGGCGCCCATCACCACGCACCCCGCAATATATAAGACGGCTGAGGCCACTGAACGCGCCGCCGCAATAGCGGACGCTCAAGGCGGACTCACCCCAAGCCTTGATATTCTTGGGAAATTCCCCCCTCCAGAGCCGGTCCACCACTTGACCTTGCCGGGGCCCTCCGCCATAACGCGCGTCCACTTGGATCGCGGGCGTAGCTCAGGGGTAGAGCATAACCTTGCCAAGGTTAGGGTCGGGCGTTCGATTCGCCTCGCCCGCTCCAGGTTTTCAGGAAAATTCAACCCGAGTTGGCGAAGACGCCTTCGCGCATTGGTTTGGGCATTGCGGTCCAAGTCTTAGCTAGGTCACCAAACGCGAGCCCTAATCTAGTGCACAGTCTAAGCCAACAAATAGCAAACTTCCGATTTTCTTAGTTGGTATCGATCTTCCCTTCGACATTTTGATACAGTTTGTCGTTGCGGCCTGCGCTAAGGTCGCGGCCACAGCCTGTGAACTTGGGGATATCCATGCAATTCCATCGGATGAATTTGCGCCGCGCATTTGCGATCGGCTCGATTGTGTTCACCACTTTGACCGCTGGGGCAATTAGCGTTGTTGCGACAAATGCTGCGCCGCAACAAGCGGCCGCATCGATGCATCAAACCGTGACGGCGGGAACTGCGGTCAATGAGAGCCTATTCAAGTCGCTGCGGTGGCGCGGTATCGGCCCCTATCGCGGTGGCCGTGCGCTGGCTGTCAGCGGTATTGCGGGAGACCCCGAAACCTTCTTCTTCGGTGCTGTGGCCGGCGGCGTATGGAAAACGACCGACGGCGGCGCAACCTGGCAGCCGCTGACTGACCACACTCCAATCTCTTCGGTCGGCGCGCTTGCCGTCGCTCCGTCGAACCACAACGTCATCTATGTCGGAACCGGCGAAGCGGCGCCGCGCGGTGACATGACGAATGGCGACGGCGTCTACAAATCCGTCGATGGCGGAAAGACCTGGACGAGCCTCGGCCTCAAGGACACCCGCCAGATCGGCGCGCTAATCGTCGATCCGAACAATCCCGATGTCGTTATGGTTGCAGCACTTGGGCATGCCTTCGGTCCCAACACCGACCGCGGCGTGTTTCGCACCACAGACGGTGGCAAGAGCTGGACGAAGGTTCTTTACAAGAACCCCGATACCGGCGCGATCGATGTGACGTTCGATCCGCACAATTCGAGCATTGTCTATGCCGCACTGTGGCAGGCGCGCCGCCAGCCCTGGAATTTCTCGAGCGGCGGTCCCGGCAGCGGGCTTTATCGTTCCACCGATGGCGGTGCGACCTGGACACAATTGACGGGCAACGGATTGCCCGCAGGCATTCTGGGCCGCATCCACGTTTCGGTTTCAGGCGCGGATTCCAATCGCGTTTACGCGATGATCGAAGCGAAAGAGGGAGGCCTCTACCGTTCGGACGATGGCGGGAAGCATTGGCACCGTGTGAACACCGACGGCCGCCTCACGCAACGCGCCTGGTATTTCTCCACGATCCTTGCCGATCCCAAGAACGCGGACACGATCTATGCCGAGAACACCGGCCTGTTCCGTTCGACCGATGGCGGCAAGACGTTCAAGCTTCTGCCCGCGCGGCACGGCGATCACCACGGAATATGGATCGATCCCACCAATCCGGCTCGCATTATTGAATCCAGCGATGGCGGCGCATCGATCTCGTTCGACAACGGAAAGAACTGGACGACGCAGGACAATCAGCCGACGGCGCAGTTCTATCATGTCGCCGTCGACAACCAATTTCCCTATTACGTCTATGGCGCGCAGCAGGACAATTCCAACCTCGCCATTGCCAGTAGTGACGATGAAGGCGCGATCACCGACAAAGACTGGTTCAACGCCGGTGGCGGCGAATGCGGCTTTGTCATCGCCGATCCCCGCGATCCGCAAATTATCTACTCCACGTCGGAAAATTTTGTCGTTCGCTTCAACCGTCACGCCAAGCAGGATCGCGTGATATCCGTCTGGCCGGTCGATGCCTCAGGCCATGCCGCCAAGGATCTCGAGCATCGCTTCAACTGGACATCGCCGATGGCCATGTCGCCATCCAATCCGGACACGCTCTATTACGGTATGGAGCGTCTCTACAAAACGACAAACGACGGCAGCAGTTGGACCGCCATCAGTCCCGATCTGACCCGCAACGACAAATCCAAGCAGGTCGCATCGGGCGGCCCGATCACCAAGGACATTACCAGCGTCGAATATTACGACACGATTTTTGCAATCGCGGAATCGACGCTGAAGAAGGGGATGATCTGGGTCGGAACCGATGACGGGCTGATTCAGCTCACCTCGAACGGCGGCGGAAGCTGGAGCAATGTGACGCCGAAAGACCTGCCGGAGTGGGGTACGGTCGACATGATCGAGCCGTCCCACTTCGATGCCGGCGCGGCCTATGTCGCGGTGGACCGCCACAAGCTCGACGACATCAAACCCTACATCTTCAAGACCAATGACGGTGGCAAGACATGGGCACGGATCGATGCCGGTTTGCCGGATGGCGCTTTCGTCCATGCCGTGCGCGAGGATTCGGTCAAGCGCGGACTTCTCTACGCAGCCACCGAAACCGGCGTCTTTGTATCCTTTGACGACGGGCAGCATTGGCAGAGCCTGCAGATCAACCTGCCGCGCTCGCCGGTTCATGACCTGGTGGTGAAAGGCGACGATCTGGTGGTCGCCACGCATGGCCGTTCGTTCTGGATTCTCGACGATGTCACGCCTTTGCGTCAGGTTGCGGAGGCGTCGGCGGCATCGGACGCGTTCCTGTACGCACCGGAAACCGCGTATCATCTCTACTATCCGGACGAAGTGGATATGCACCCGCCCGTGGGCGAGAACCCGCCGGCCGGGGCGCTCGTCGACTATTACCTCGCGTCATCGCCAAAAGGCGCGGTCACGATGGAAATCGTCGATGCCAAAGGCAACATCGTGCGCCATCTGAGCAGCGCCAAATCCAACAAGGTGGAGCAACCGCCGGAATGGCCCGATCAGGTGCACCCGACCGATATTTTGCCGGCGCAACAAGGCGTGAACCGCTTTGTCTGGGATCTGCGCTACGACGATCCTGCGCAGATTCCCGGCGCCTTCTACGCGGGGCTTCAGCCGCGCGGGCCGATCGCTCTGCCGGGGAAATACACGATTAAACTCACTTACGACGGCAAGACACAGACTGCGCCGCTGACGATTGTTGCCGACCCCCGCGTGAAAGGGCCATTGACGGGGCTACAGCAGAAGTTCGCGCTGGCGATGCAGGTCTATCATGACCAGGATGCATTGCATCGTGCCGTCAACGATATCCGCGCGGTGAAGAGCGAAGTCACGGCGGCGATAAAGAAGACGAACGGCAAGCCTAACAACGCCGCTCTTGCGACCGAGGGCAACGCGCTTGTCCAGCAGGCTTCGCAGATCGAAGGCGTGCTGATGCAGGTCAACATCAAAGGGTCGGAAGCCAATCTCAACTTCCCCGGCATGCTGAACGAGCAGATTTATGGCTTTGCCGGGCTGCTCGACGATTCCGATACGGCGCCGACCAAGCAGGAACTGGAAACCTATTCCGGCATGCATGCCAGACTTGCCGCACAGCTTGCGGCCTGGAACAATTTGAAGAGTGCGAAGGTCGTGGCGTTCCGGGCACATGCGCAGAACGGAAAATAGTCGAACGAACGGATAGCGTCATGCCAAGGGTGTGTTTCGCCACGGCACTCGGTGTGCTCGTGCTGGCATCCCTGCCTGCGCGCGCCGGTACGGCCTCGATCGAGACCGTCGAGGTAACGGCCACGCGCCTGCCCGAACCGGTGGGCGATGTGCCGGCGGATGTTACGCTCATCGCGGGCGATGAGCTTCGCGCGCGCCAGGCAACCAGTCTCGGCACGGCGCTCGATCTCACCGCAGGAGTGGAGGCGCCTGCTGGCGGCGATGCAGGGCCATCGAGCGCGGTGCCGTCCTTCTGGGGACTGCATGAGTTCGACGCGTTCCTGCTGGTGGTGGACGACGTGCCCTGGGGTGGGGCGTTCAACCCCGCGATCCCCAGTCTAGATTTCAATGATGTCCAGCGCATCGAAGTGTTGAAAGGCAGTGCGCCCGCTGTCTACGGAGCAACGTCCTTCGTGGGCGTCATCCACCTCATCCATTATCCGGCCGGCGAAGCGGCGAACGACATCGAGGCTTCCTACGGGAGCTACGGATCGTGGCGCGCCGCGACATCCTTCGCGCTTCCCGAGTGGGGCAACTACAAACAGTCGCTGGCGGTGGATGCCGAAGAGCTTGGCTTTGCCGACAAACGCGAATCCGTTCGCGATCAGCACCTTCTCTATCGTGGAGAAAGTGCGCTGGGACCGGGCACATTCCGGATCGATGCCGATATTTCGCTCGTCCACGACGTGCCGCCCAGCCCGATCGTGCGCAGCGGCGATGCGCTAACGAAGCTCACGCCCATCAACGCCAACTACAATCCGGCGAACGGGCGCATCGACGAGAACCGTTACCACGCCGACATCGGCTATTCGCTTCCCACCGGCTTCGGCACGTGGGAAACGCTCCTGTCCTTCGCCAATTCCAGCACCCGGGACATACGCGGCTTTCTGCGCTCCGACCTCATCGATGATGGCAGCGAGAACGCCGACTCGCAGGACCAGCACAGGCTGATCGAAGACGGCTATTTCGATACGCACATCACACATGCGCTTGCCGAGAACGCCGATCTTGTTTTCGGAACCGATCTTCTCTTCGGCCTTGGCCGCCAGCGCAGCGTCAACGGGGCCTACTATGTACCGCTGTCCGGCCTCGTGGTTGCTCTCCCGACGACGAGCCTGCATGTCGATGAGATCAACACGATCCGCGACAAGCGCCTGTTCGGCGGCCAATATGCGGAAGTCGACTGGCACCCAGCGTCTGCTTGGGACGTCACGGCGGGCTTGAGACTCAACGAAACCTACGAAAACAAGGCTTCGGTACACATCGACGGTTTCGATCCGGCCGCCGACGAGAATGCGCGCGCAAAAGGAAACCAGACGCGCCTCTCGGGATCTGTCGGCGCGAGCTACCAAGCCTGGAAGGACAGCGACGGCGAGGCGGTCCTTTATGCCGACTATCGCAACGCCTTCAAACCGGCAGCGATCGATTTCGGGCCGGACTACACGCCGGACGTGCTCAACCCTGAAACCGCGCAAAGCTACGAAGTGGGCGTGAAGGGCGGGTTGCTGGGCGGCGATCTGAGCTATCAGCTCGAGGCTTTCCTTCTCGATTTTTCCAATCTCGTGGTCTCGGAAACCGACAGTTCGGGCGCACCGGTTCTGCGCAATGCGGGCGGCGAGCGGTTAAAGGGGATCGAGTTCGATGCGCGCTATCAGTTGGCCCCCGATCTCTCGTTGGCAGGTAACTTCGCGTATCACGACGCGCGCTTCACGAAATTCATCCTGGATGAAGGCGGACCTCCGGAGGACCTGGGCGGTAACCAACTCACACTCGCGCCACACATTCTCGCCGCCGCCGGTCTGCTTTATGCGCCGCCGCAAGGTTTTTACGGAAATGTCGTCGCCAACTATGTCGGGCGCCGTTATCTCGACGAAGAGAATGAAGCGCCCGCGGCTTCTTATATCACGCTCAACGCCGTGTTGGGCTACCGCTTCGGTCGCTATGATGTTTCGATTGCGGCCACCAACCTCACGGACCGCCGACCGCCGGTGACCCAAAGCGAGTTCGGCGATTCATCTTATTATCTGCTCCCTGCACGAACTGTTTTTGTGAGCCTTAAGCGGGCGCTGTAGCCAGCGTCTGCTTCTGGCGCAAAGCGGTCATCGTCTCCAGCGCGGTCTGCTCGCGCGAGTCGCGGTCGGCATCGGATCACGCTGGCCTTCGGCGGATCGTTGCGCCGCATCCATTTCGCAAAGTCATCTGAACCTCTCCCGACGTATGATCGATATAGGCAGCAGCCGCACTTGCCGGTTCGTGCGCAAACAATCCCACACGATCGAACAGATACTTCCTGCAAATGTTCGCAGTTCGAAATTGCCGATGTCCACTTTGCGCGAAAGTCGGCACCATGATTTGGCGGTTGCAAGCTTGTCGCGCCTGCTGCGGAGCAGCGTTTCAGTCGACGTGGTGACTGAGGGTCACGCCGAATGTGCGTGGATTGTTGAACATACGATAGCCCGCTCCGATGGGTTGGCCGTCATCCACCGCCTGGATCGTGTGTTTCTCGTTGAACATGTTGTTGATCCAAAACGCCAGCTCCCAGTTCTTCTCGTCGGTCGCCAGCGACACGCGGCCGTTGAACACCCAGCTCGACGGCGCCGAGAGATAAGGCGTGTTCAGCGCCTCGAAGAAATGATCGCTCTCGTAGACGCCCGCGAACTGGATCGCGCCGGTGTAACCGGTGAACAGCGCGTGCTCATACCGCGCCGTGGCGTTGAACGTGGTGTCTGGCGCGTCCGGCATCTTGTTGCCCGCAGGGATCGTGCTTAGCACCGGCGGCGAGCCGGCCGTGTTCACGAAGCTACCCAGCCGAGAATGGAGCAGGCCTAATCCGGCACGCAGCGAGAAACCGTCCAATGGCATCCACGTCGCGCCCAGATCGAGGCCATAGACCGTCGCCTTCTTTATGTTCGACAGCTTGATAAGTGAAACCGCGCCCACGCTGGTAAAGGTCTGCGACTGGTAGTTGCCGTAATCGTAATAGAACACGCTGCCATCGACAAAGGCGGTCTGTCCCAGCGAGGATTTCACGCCCAGCTCATAGTCGGTGAGATGTTCCGGTTTGTAGGGCGCCAAGGCTTCGCTCTGGAACGAGATGCCGTTGAAGAAGCCGCCGCTCTTTGTCGATTCCGCGGCGCTGAAATAGACGAGTGTGTCGTCGCTCGGCTTCCAGTTCAGCCCGCCATGCCAGGACAGATTGGTATTCTTGATCTTCGCGTCCTCGAAGGTGGGGCACACGAAAAACGGCGCGCCGCAGGGATAAGCGGTCGTCGTGCCGGCGAGGACGAAGGTCGAGCCGCCCACATAGGAGCGGTTTTCCTGCGTGCCGCGCAGACCCGCGACGAGTGTCAGTTGATCG
>DASXHQ010000021.1:0-12653 GCA_036488415.1 Rhizomicrobium sp. | reverse complement strand
CATAGCCCCTGTTCCCAGGTGCGGCTGAGCCGGTAAGCGGACAACACGAGTCCGACCAGCGAATAGGCCTGCGGGAAGTTGCCCCACAATTCGCCGGTATGCGGATGAAGGTCTTCGGACAGAAGGCCGGCGGCGTTGCGCCGCGACAGCAGGTTCTCGTACAGCGCGCGTGCCTCGTCGACGCGGCCCACGGCGGCGAGCGAGTCGATGTACCAGAAAGTGCAGATGATGAAAGATGTTTCGGGCAGGCCGAAATCGTCCGGTTCGTCGTAGCGCAGCAGGAAACCGTTACGCAGCAGGCGTTTTTCGATCACTTCCAGCGTTTTCAGAAACCGCTCATCTTTCGCGCCGATTAGTCCGAGCTGCGGCAACAGAAGCGAGGATGCGTCGACCATCTCTTCGCCGAAGGCACCGGAGATCCAGCCGTCCTTGGTAATTGATTTTTCGAGAATGGTGTCGCGCAGCGTCTTTGCTTTGGCCTTCCAGTCGGCGGCATCCCTGTCTTCGCCGACGCGTTGCGCGATCAGGCCCATGCGATGGGCCGCAGCCCAGCACATCGCGACGGAGTAGGTGTGCAAGCGGGTGCGGCCGCGAAATTCCCAGACCCCGGAATCAGGTTGCAGAGCGGCGGCGAGCGCGGCTTCGCCCACGGGTTTGAGGCGCTTGTAGAGATCGAGTCCGCCGGTGAGGTTTACGCGCTCATCCCAAAACAGTTGTGCCGCCGACAGGATCACCGAGCCAAATACGTCGGTTTGTTTCTGATGCGCCGCTGCGTTTCCGACACGCACCGGGCCCATTCCGTGGAATCCCGCGAGCGCCGTCGCGTTGACTTCGGTGAGGTCCGTGCTGGTGACGATGGGGTAGAGCGGGTCTAGATCGGCTGCCTTCTCGTTCAGCACCGTGTTCACCAGAAAGCGCACGAAATGCTCCATCGTGCGGGTGACGCCGAGCTGGTTGAGGGCATTCACCGTGAAATAAGCATCACGCATCCAGCAATAGCGATAATCCCAATTGCGCGCGGTGTTCGGCGCTTCGGGGATGGACGTCGTCAGGGCGGCGACGATGGCGCCGGTTTCCTCATAGCTGCAAAGCTTGAGTGTGATGGCGGCGCGGATCACCGCTTTCTGCCATTCGAACGGAATGGCCAGCTTGCGCGACCATTCCTGCCAGTAGTTCATTGTCTCATTCAGGAAGTTCTTGGCGAGGCTGTCCGGGTTCTGCGAAAGGCTTTCATCCGTGCCCACAAAGAGGCTCACCGGCTTGTCGAGAAGGAATGCCGCTTCATCCTGGATGAAGGTCGGGCCGAGATCCGACGTCACGCGCAGGATTCGTTCGTCACCGATGAAACGCAAATGATTGCTGCCGATGCTGACGCGCGGCTTGGTCTTGCCGTAATCGAACGTCGGGCGGATGCGGACCTTGATGCGGGGATGGCCGACGATCGGCTCGATGCGGCGCACGATCCCCGGCGGGCGAAAATTGCGCTCGAACAAAAGGAAGCGCGGCGCGAAATCGAGCACGCGCAGCGTTTCTCCCGCTTTCGTTTCGTAGATGGTTTCGAGAATCGCGGTATTGCGGATGTAGGATTGGTTCGTTGTTGCAAGATTTTCGACCAGGATGTCCATGAACCCGGTTTCTGGGTCGTCGCCATTGACCAGGGCATTGAACACAGGGTCGCCGTCCAGCCGCGGAAAGCAGAACCATTTGTGGACACCATGCGTGTCGACGAGGCTTGCGACGGCACAGTTTCCAATCGGCGAGAGGTCGAGTTGGGCCATGATCAATCCGCCCCTTCCGTCTGAAACCGCTCCAGCCAGGCGCGCACAGCCGCAGGCCGGCCGTCGAATGCTATGCCGACATCAAGTGCGATGCCGTCTTTTTCTTCGACGGCGCGGAAGCCGTCATGATCAGTTACATCATCGCCCACGAAGACCGGTACACGGCCCTTGAACGGTGCGTGCGTCATCAGACTGCGCACGATCACGGCCTTGGTGAGCGCGCGATGGCGGATTTCGAACGCCATGCGCGCGGGCAGGACCTCGAACGACTCCTGGTCGCGCGTGGCGAGGCGGGTGACGAGATCCTCGACTTCTGCTTTATGCTCCGGCGCCGCGCGATAGTGAACGGCCACGCCATGCGGCTTTTCCTCGACCACGACGCCCGGCCAGAGCTTAACGGCGTTGTGTAATAGCATCCGCCATTCGCTGGGAACGGCGAGCGACCGGCTAGCGGATTGGGTCTCGCCCCCAGGCATACGAATGGAAGCGCCGTGGCCCGCTCCACCTGGCAGGCGTAACGGCGAAAAGAGCTTGTCGATCTGCGCGAAAGGGCGCCCGCTGACGATGGCGAGCGCGCCGCCCAGCCACCCGCTCGCCCGCGACAAAGTGCGGATCAACGTGTCGGGCACATGCACGTCGTCCGGCGTGGGCGCGATATCGAGCAGTGTGCCGTCGATATCGAGGAATAAAGCCCAGTCGGGTTTCGGTGCCGGCGCGTGCACCGTGGATGTGTCAGGCTTCAAAAACGCCATGCCCTGCATGACCACGCCATCGGCATGTCGTCAACCCTTGATATCCGCCTATCAAGACGGCAACCGTCGCACGCGCGTTCCAAGTCGCCCTCCCGATGAAGAGACGATGAAATTCGCGTGAGCGCGGAACCGATCTCTCAGCCGTGCGTTTTGTGGCTCAACGCGCTGTCCGATTGCGCGATGCCAGCGACATTGCGATCAGGGATGATCCTCCAAACAGCAAGTCCACACCCACGATGATGCCGATCGCCCATGCGGCCGATTCGGGCAAGCCAACAAAGATCAGTCCAGCGAGGATGAGATCGATCACGCCGTTCACCATCAGCCACATCCAGCGTTCGTGAAGTGCGCGACGGTAGTCCAGCGCCAGCATGATGGTGAGGATGCCGTCGGCGGCCAGGAAGCCGGTGAGGATGACCGTCAGCGACAAAGCGCCGCCTGCGGGCCAGCCGAACAGCAGAACGCCGGCAACGATCGCGACGAGCGATGACAGCAAGGCCCACCAGAAGCCGGGCGCATGACGCCCCATCAGGGTGGTAATGAGGCCGAAGACGCCGCCGATAAACAGCAGCCAACCGAACAGGATCGCCACTGCGATGCTGGCCAGGGGCGGAAGAATGAGCGCGATGATGCCCAGTACAACGAGCACCACACCTTCAAAGAAGAACATGCGCCAATGCGCTGCGAAGGTGTTTTCCGCCTTCAACGGCAGTCCCGTATCGGTCATGAACCTCTCCCGCCTGTTTGACTTCGAGCGATCATAGGCGCTGGACGGCGAAGCGAAAACAGTGTCACGAATCTGGTAGGAAGTGAGTAGGACATCGGGGAGGCGGCCACGGCGCGTGAGCGCCGAGGGGCGGGCATCGTTTTGGATGAGATTTACGCGGGCACGGAAAGTGCCGAGGAACGGGAACTGGCCTATGAAGCCTTCGTCGCCCGGAATCTGCCCCGCAACTTCGCCGGCCATTTCACGCATGGTACGCTTGGGATGACGGGGTTCCGCCTCGTCAACGCGCCGACCTTCGTCCCCGCTTATTTCCACATGTTGTCCGGCTCCGACGTGCTCACCGGTTTGGGGTTGGCGCTTCAACAATTCGGCAGCACGATTTCGCCCATCGCGGGGGCCACCGCCATCGAGCATCGCAAATATGTGCTGCCGGTCACGATGGTTCTGGGCACCTTGATGCGGGTGCAGATCTTGTTTCTGGCGCTGGCCGGGTGGCTGCTCAGCGGGCAGCCGCTGCTCATTGCTTCGATGGTGTTTCTGTTCCTGCTCGGATTGTTCTCCGGCTGGCAGGGGGTGGCGTTCCAATATCTGCTCGCCAAGGTTATTCCGATTTCGCGGCGCGGACGGCTGCAGGGCTGGCGCAACATGGCGGGCGGCTTGATCGCGGCGCTGTTGTCTTATTTCGCGGGGCGCTATTTCGTCGGTCCCAATCTGTGGGGCAATGGCTATGGCGTGACGTTCCTGACGGCGTTCGTGCTGACGAGCTTGGGACTCATGGCGATCCGCATCCTGATGCGCGAGCCGGAATTGCCGACCTTGCGTCCGCGCATGCAGATGAAGGAGCGGTTGCGCGAGTTTCCCTCGCTGTTGCGTGCCGACAAGGGCTTTCGCGAGTTCATGATTGCGCGCACCTTTGCGATTTCCGGGCGCATGGCCTCGCCGTTCTATATCGTGTTCGCGGCACACACGATTTCGCTCAGCGGCCAGACGATCGGATTGCTGTCCTTCGCCTATCTGATCGCCGATACGGTCACCAATCTCGGATGGGGCTATCTGGCGGACAAAACCGGTTTCCGCTCGTCCTTTGTTGGCGCGCTGATCATCTGGATCGCCGCCACGGCGTTGCTGATGAGCGTTCACACCCAGCCGCTGTTCTTCATCGCCTTTTTCGGACTGGGCGCGGCGAATTCGGGGTACATGATGAGCGCGCAGAACATCGTCTTCGAGTTCGGCCATCGCGACGACATGGCGATGCGGCTGGCGCTCTCCAACACGGCGGAAAGCGCGATGGCAGCGCTGGGGCCGTTGGTGGGCGGCATCATCGCGGCGGCTGCGGGCTATTACGCGGTATTTGCGGTGTCGATGCTGTTTCTCGCCACCGGCCTGACCTTGATGCTCACGCGTGTCGAGGAGCCGCGCAAACGCCGCGTGGCGGGATGATCATTCAACCACGTCCCGCTGATCGGGATGCCGTTTGAACCAGGCAATGGCGTAGGAACAGGTCGGCCTGATTTTGTAGTGCTGCGCGCGTGCCATGGCGACGATGCCTTCCATCAGCCGGGCCGCCGCTCCTCTGCCGCGCAGCGCCATCGCCGCCTCGACATGCGGAATAATTAAGACGTCGCCGCTGCGCCGATAATTCGCGAAGGCGAGCTCACCGTTCTCTTCGAGCTCGAAACGGCTGCTCGCCGCGTTGTCGATGATGGCCATGACATTTTCTCCATGCGCTGACGGCAGATTGGCTTTATTTCAGGGCAATTTCTAATCCTGTTTCGGTGTCCCAGCTTGGGCCGAAAGCCGGTCAGCCGACGGATGGAAGATCGTCACTGACGCGTTGTCACAAAAATAATTCGACTATGCGTAACGAAGGGGCCTTACGCTTCGTATCAACCTCGAACACGCGCTTGGGACTGTTGGGCCCGACGCTTGTGCGGTCCTTCGCACTTGCGAGAAGCGCAATCCGGAGGATGCCATGTCACGTATTCTTATTGTTACAGCCGCGGCCACGATGATGCTGGCCGGTCAGGCTTTCGCACAGGGCAATTCGATGTCCAGCGATTCCATGTCGAGCGGCAATGCGATGAGCAGCCACAAGGCCATGAGCGCCGATCACAACTGCACGAAGACGGCCGACAAGATGTCCGGCGGCGCGATGTCGTCCCACGACTCCATGGCCTCCGGCAACTCGATGGCGTCGCACGATTCCATGGCTGCGAAGCCGAAGAATTGTGACAAGATGCACGATGACAACATGCACCACGACAACAGCATGAGCAGCCCAGACAACTCGATGGGCCACTAAGCTCTCTCGAACTCCTGGCGAATAGCTCCGGGCGCGCAAGCGTCCGGGGTTATTTCGCTTTGGATGGCTCCCGGTTCATCCAGGGCAGCATCAGCCCGATGGGAACGATCCATATCGTTCCGGCGACCGCATAATAGAGAAAAGCGACAAGCCCATTCGCGTGCGGCAGCACCTTGAGCGCGACGACCATCGCGACCAGGGCATAAACCGAAATCCAGACAAGCATGACGACGGCGCCGATCAGCTTTTTGGTGCGGGGAGACATGCGATCCTTCAGAAACGCGAGGACGTGAGCTTCACGTCCGCCAGTTGCCAGACCTTCGCGAATTCTTCTCGTGTCGCCGCTGCTTCCTCTTTCTTGCCTTGTGCGTCAAGAGCCTGTGCGAGGCCATAGAGCGCCCATCCATCGATCCGGTGCACGTTCAGGCTGTCGCGATAGACGGCTTCAGCTTCTGCGGCCTTATGGGAATCTAGCAGCGCGGCGCCGTAAAGGTGGCTCACCGGCTGGTGCCAATAATCCGGTTCTGTGTAGGGCAGAGCGATATAGAGATCGTTTGCCTGTTTGAAGCCGGCGAGCATCGCAGCTTGATCGCCTCTCTCGCGTGCGATCTCACCGTCGAGAAGCGCCAGGCCGACCTTCGCCATTTGCGTGCCGGGAATGCCGAAAGCGTCTATGGCCGCGAGCTGGTTTCCGGCAATCATGGCCGCAAGCTCCGCACGGTCCTGCGCCGCATGCTTGAGATCGTGTTTGTTGGCATAGGCGAAGCCACGGGCATAAAGCGATACGGCAGTCGCCAGCTTCAGATTCTTCGTCGGGCGCGGCTCCGCCAGTGCCGCATCCCATTTCCCGAAGCGAATATCGGTGACGACTGGCACGAATTGATACAGCTGGATCGGCGGCAAGTGTACGGCCATCGGCAAGCCTTGTGCAGTCGCTTTGATAAGGCGCAGCGCGGAGTCATGCGCAAGCTTGTACTGGCCCAGCATCTCCGACGACGTCCACAGGAAATGGATGTTATGCGCATAATAGGCGAGCGGATAGAAACCCTGCGCCTTGCAGGCGGCGATATAGTCCTCGTCCTTCTGCGCGGCGAGGATGTTGACCTTCACCGCGTCCTCATAGCGGCCGACACGAAAATAGATGTGCGCTGGCATGTGGACGACGTGCCCAGCCTCCGGCATCAGCGGTTCCAGTTTGTCCGCGGCTGCTTCGGCACGCTCTGGCGTGTTGGAGGCTTCGACCGCGTGGATATAGAGATGCAACGCGCCGGGATGCTTGGGTTCTTTCTGCGTCACCGTTTCCAGCGTGGAAACGATCTCAGCGCCGTGACCTTTCGGCGTCTTCCCATCTTCCTGCCAGTAGTCCCAGGGCTGGGTATCCATCATTGCCTCGGCGTAGAAAACACCCGCGTCCAGGTCGTTCGGATAATTGCGCCAGACGTTGCCCATCGCTTCGGCGAAAGCTTTATCCATCGCATGCTGATCGGCCATGGGATCGGTCGAATAGCGCTTGGCGATGGCTTCGATCCACGCGACTTCTTCCGGCGAAGCCTTGGATTCGAGAGATTGCGCGCGTTGAACGGCGGCAACCGCAGGCCCCGGCGCATCGGGCTGCATCGGAAGATTGATGTTGGTGCCGAGTGCGAAGGCGATTCCCCACCAGCACATAGCGCAATCAGGATCGAGACGTGCAGCCTCACGGAAGGAGCGGATGGCCTCGGCGTGGTTGAAGCCGAAAAGAAGCCGCACACCCTGATCGAAGAATGCCTGCGTCTGCGGATTGCTTGTGGTGATGGGGTGATGATGGTCCCCATAACCTGTCAGCACCGGCGCACCTTTCTTGTCAGCCTCGCCGGCATAGACGGCGGGCATGGGCGGGAGCGTCATCGGCGGCATCGACATGCCACTCATGTTCATGCCCGGCACGCCCGCGGCATGCGATGCAGCTATTGAAAGAGCGCTCGCCGCTGCGGCCAGAAGAAGTGCGAATTTCATAGAGGCCCTCCCCGAAAAGGCCCCAAAGCATGCGACGGTATCTCAGCGCGCACAAGCCATGCCACCGCATGGATTTTGGGCGGCAGGCACACTAAACGGGGCGCATGGACCTTTCCCGTTTCGAGAGTCGCCGCGCCGTCGGCATCTGGCTGCTGGCCGTGGCGGCTATCATCGCCGGCATGGTGGTGATCGGTGGGCTGACGCGGCTCACCGGCTCCGGGCTTTCCATCACGCAGTGGGACCCAATCATGGGCGCGATTCCGCCGCTCAATCAGGTGCAGTGGATGGACGCGTTCCATAAATATCAGCAGATCCCGCAATACACGCGCGAGAACGCGGGCATGACGCTGGAGGGCTTCAAAGGAATCTTCTGGTGGGAATGGACCCATCGTTTGCTGGGACGGCTGCTCGGCGTCGTTTTTTTCGTGCCGTTCATGTGGTTCGCCTGGCGGGGCGCGATCACGCGCAAAGAGATTCCGCGCATGGTGCTGCTATTCCTGCTTGGCGGTCTGCAGGGTTTCATCGGCTGGTGGATGGTGGAGAGCGGGCTTGAGGTCCGCGTGTCGGTTTCGCAATACCGCTTGGCGATTCATCTTGGAACGGCGCTGATCCTGTTCGGCGCGATCCTATGGACGGCGCTGGAATATCTGCGCCCGAAGATCGCCGGCGCCGCCGCGCCGTTCGCGAAATGGGCGCTGGCGTTCGTGGGGTTGGTTTATTTTCAGATGCTGCTGGGCGCGATCGTCGCCGGACTGCATGCCGGACTGGTCTACAATACCTGGCCAAGCATGGGTGGACAATTCATCCCCGGCGGCGTGTTCTTTTTCAAACCGTGGTGGATCAACTTCACCGAGAACGCCTCACTGGCGCAGTTCGATCATCGGATGGCTGCCTATCTCGTCGGCCTGAGCGCGCTGGCGCTGTGGTTCGCGGGACGCGCGAAGCTTGCGGGCACCGCTCGCACGACCGGCAATCTTGTGCTCGGCGTGACCACGCTGCAGATCGTTCTCGGTATCCTGACGCTGCTCAACCAGGTGCCGGAAGCACTCGCGGCGGCGCACCAATTCACAGCGGTCGCGTTGCTCGCGGCGGCACTATGGCACGCTTACGAACTACGAATGCCGCTAGACGCCTAACCGTCGCGCTTGCGGGCGATCTGAGCGGCCGCGTCATGGATCAACTCGGCGCAGATCTCGCGAGACGATCCACATTTACGATCATCTCCATCGTGATGCGCACTTCGGTCAGGCTGATCGGTTCGTGCTTGACGATGCGGACCGTACTTGGCGGATGCGCTTCCATTCCATGTCCCTCCCGCTAATGAAAGAGGAACCTATCACGCGTTCATCGCCTGATCGAGGTCACGGATAATGTCCTCGGCGTTCTCGATGCCGATCGAGAGACGGATCACGTCATTGCCGGCTCCTGCCTTCGCCCGGTCCTCATCGTTTAATTGGCGGTGCGTCGTGGAGGCGGGATGGATGATGAGGCTGCGCGTGTCGCCGATATTGGCCAAATGACTGATGATGCGCACATGGTTCACGATGCCGACGCCGGCATCGAAGCCGCCCTTCACGCCGAAGGTGAACACCGCGCCCGCGCCTTTGGGGCAATAAGTGCGGTGTAGGTTATAGCATTCGTTGTCTTCGAGCCCGGCGTAATTCACCCATGCAACCTTAGGATTCTGCTTCAGCCAACGCGCGACCTGTAGCGCGTTGTCGCAATGCTTCTGCATGCGCAGCGGCAGGGTCTCGATGCCGTTGATGACCATGAAGGCGTTGAATGGCGACAGCGCAGGTCCGAGATCGCGCAAGCCCAGCACGCGGCAGGCGGTGGCATAGGCGAGATCGCCGAACGTCTCCCACAGGCGCATGCCGTGATAGGACGGGCAGGGCTCGGACAGAGTCGGATATTTGCCGCTGCCCCAATCGAACTTGCCGCTGTCCACGATCAATCCGCACATCGAATTGCCGTGGCCGCCGAGGAATTTGGTGCCCGAATGCAGCACGATGTCGGCGCCCCACTCGATAGGACGGATGAGATAGGGCGAGGCCAGCGTGTTGTCGACAATCAAGGGCACGCCGGCGTCATGGGCAATGGCGGCGATGGCTTCAATGTCCGTTATGATGCCGCCGGGATTGGCGATGCTTTCGATGAAGACGGCTTTGGTCCGCTCGTTGATCGCTTTCTTGAAGGAATCCGGATCGCGTGCGTCGGCGAAATTGGTATGCCAGTCGAACTTGGCAAAGCCCTGGGTGAGCTGGTTGACCGAGCCGCCGTAGAGCTGGCGCGCCGCGACAATGTTGTCGCCCGGCGCCATCAAGGTGTGGAAGGCGATGAGCTGCGCCGCGTGACCGGACGCGACGGCGAGGCCGGTGCGCCCGTTCTCCAGCGCGGCGATGCGTTCTTCCAGCACCGCGTTGGTCGGATTCATGATCCGCGAATAGATGTTGCCGAAGACCTGCAGGTTGAACAGCGCCGCAGCATGATCCGCGTTCTCGAAAGCGAAAGCGGTGGTCTGATAGATCGGCGTGGCGCGCGCGCCGGTGGCGGGGTCGGGCTGCGCGCCCGCGTGAACGGCCAGCGTGTTGAAGCCATATTCTTCCATCGCGAACTCCCGAGCGGATCAGAGGCGGGTAGTTCTAATGGCTTTCACGTCGCGATCAAATCGCGTGTTGCGTCTGTGAATGATTTTGCTGTTGCTGTTGCTGCCGGGCTTTTTCTTCCTGCTCTTTTTTGACAGCCATGTGATGGCCGATCACGCAGCCGACTGCCGCGCCCAGGATGGCGTGATGATGCATGAAATGCCCGGCGACACCGCCCACGGCGGCGCCCTTCAGGCAGCCCTTCGCCTCGGCGGTTGGAATGCTGCTCAGAGCAATGCAGGCGGCAATAGCCGCGATTGCGAGATGTTTCATGGCGGATGCTCCCAATGTCCTTCGAACATCTGGGAAGGCGTGAAACGGATTTCAACCGCGCTTCAGCGCGCCGCCCTTGCTGAACAGAAGCGGCTTGCGGTTATCGATAGTGCGGCGGTTGACGCCAAGCCAGCTGATCTCGCCGGAGAGGCGGCCATATTCGATCTTGGGGCAGCGATCCATGACGACATTGAGTCCGGCCTCGCGTGCCATCGCGGCGGCTTCTTCGCTGATGACGCCAAGCTGCATCCAGATCGTCTTCACGCCGAGGCGGTCTTTCTCCGTCAGCGATTCCTTTACGATACCGGGCGCGGCATCGGACGCGCGGAAGATGTCCACCATGTCCACCGGCGCCGGCACATCTTTCAGCGAGCCATAAGCGGCCTGGCTGAGGATCGTCTTTCCTACCATCGTCGGATTAACCGGGATTACCTTGAAGCCCTTGTCGAGCAGATACTTCATGGCGAAGTAGCTCGGCCGCATCTCATTGCCGCTGGCGCCCACCATGGCGATGGTCTTGGTGCTACGCAGGATACTCTTGATGTAGTCGTCAGTGTAGTTGGGCATGCTCTCTCGCCGCTAATTTCGTGCCCATTCAAAGCATTCTCGTTGTGTCTGTTTCAGAAATGCTTTGCTGTTGTCAATTCTACGTCCTGTGACGCGCTCCACGCCTGCAACAAATCCATCAAGGGATGTTCCAGATAGTTCGCCTGTCTGGACTTCAGTTGCGTTCACACATAGCGCGCTCAGAAGGGGCCATTCTCTTTTCCAACATTCCTCAAGCACTTGCTCCAAGTGTCGCGGCATTGGCCGTCTAGCAAGTCGCCACTCTATACCGCTGGCTGCAGCGACCGCGCCATAGGTTGTGAATGTTCCTTTGGCCGCATATTGACGCAAATGATTTAGAGTAATCTCTAAGCTCAATTGTCCAGTCGCACGTCTCGCTAATTCTTGCTTGGCTGCAAGATATAACGGGCGGTCGGTTGCGCCCTTGGCTTCGTGCCTCTGCACTAGAAGTTCGAGGTCCGCAGTCTTCATCCCGCCAAAAGAATGCTGTTCGTTCATTCCGGCCACTTGGGATCGCGTTTTTCGACGAAAGCGCCGATGCCTTCCTCCGCTTCGGCGTGGAGCATGTTCTCGGTCATCACCTTCGACGCGTAGTCGTAAGCGTGGCCGAGGCCCATCTCGAGCTGGTTGTAGAACGCTTCCTTGCCGATCTTCACCGTCGCATGGGGTTTGTCCGCGATGTGCCGCGCCAGCGCCATGGTGTCGACCTGCAAGGCATCGGGAAGGGTGACGCGGTTGACGAGGCCGATGCGGCGGGCTTCGTCCGCAGAGATCATCTCACCGGTGAAAAGCATTTCCATAGCGTGCTTGCGCGACACGTTGCGCGACAGCGCCACCATCGGCGTCGAGCAGAACAAGCCAATGTTCACGCCAGGCGTGGCGAAACGCGCATAGGAAGATGCGACGGCCAGGTCGCAACTTGCGACGAGCTGGCAACCCGCGGCGGTTGCAATTCCGTGCACCTCCGCGATCACGGGCTTGGGATGGCGCACGATCGTCTGCATCAGCCTGGAGCATTGCGCGAACAGGGCCTCGAAAGCCCCGCGGCCCTTGTCGGGTTGCGAACGGTAGGTCGTCATTTCTTTCAGGTCATGACCGGAAGAAAAGGCCGTACCGTTGGCGGCGATGATGAGGACCCGCACGTCTTTCTGCTGCGCGGCATCGTCCAGCGCCAATTGCAGCGCCCCCATCAGGCCGGCGCTGAGCGCGTTGCGCGCGTTCGCGCGGTTGAGCGTGAGGCGCAGGATCGCGCCGTCGCGATCGGTCAGGACAAGCGGTTCGGAAGTAGGGGCGTTCATGGTTCCCTTATATGGGATTTCTTTTGCGCATTAAACCGGAACGGGGCGAGGGCCTTTACGTTAAGTGGCTGAATCCCAGGAGACATGAAAATGCCCACCTCAAGCGGCCACACCAAGGCGATTCTCGCCTCCAAGGTGAAAGGCACCAACGTGTACAACACCAATGGCGACAAGATCGGCGAGGTCGAGGACGTGGTTCTCGACAAGACGTCCGACCATATCATGTTCGCGGCGCTTGGCTTCGGCGGCGTCCTCGGCATGGGTGAAAAATATGCGCCTGTTCCCTGGTCCATGCTGGACTATCAGCCGGACAAGG
>DASXHQ010000176.1:0-13471 GCA_036488415.1 Rhizomicrobium sp. | reverse complement strand
GTTTTATAAGGAACTGATGGAGAAGACCGGCATCACCGATCCAGCCTTCGCCGCGCAGATGGATCGCAGCGCGTGGCCGGCGCTGAAGGAAAAACTGTCGGCGGTTATCAAGACGAAAACGCGTGACGAATGGGACGCGATTATGCTCGGCAGCGATGTCTGCTACGCCCCGGTGCTATCGCTGGCAGAAGCGCCGAAACATCCGCACAACGCGGCTCGTAAAACGTTCGTTGACGTCGGCGGCGTAACCCAGCCCGCGCCTGCGCCCCGCTTCTCGCGCACCGTGCCGGACGTGAATTCGGTTGCCCCGGTAGACAACGCCGGCTCGCTGGCGTCATGGGGCTTTTCCAAAGGCGACATAGAAGCGTTGCAAAATGCGAGTGCATTCTAGGGCATGAACGCGCTTCCGGGCACCAAATCGCGCCGTCGCATTTACCTGATGCGCCACGGCCATGTGGATTATCTGAGCAAAGACATCGTCGCTTCCGGCGCGATCAACGAGGTTCCGCTCACGCCACGCGGACGCAGTCAGGCGGAGGCAGCTGGCAAGGCATTCGCGCATATCCCGTTCGATCGCGCGGCCTCGTCAGGCTTTCCGCGTACGCGAGAGACCGCGGAGATCGTTCTTTCGTTCCAGAATGCACCTCCGCAACTGGAGACATTGCCCGACTTGGTCGAGATCCAAGGGGGCAAGTCGCATCCCGTGAAGAGCAGGGCCGAGCTTATCGAGCGGATGAACGAGAACTTCGCAAACGCCGGCAAGCCCAAGGCCACCAATCACGATGGCGGCGAGGTCTTCGAAAAAGCTCAGGCGCGCGCCGTAAACACGATCAAGCGCCTTCTCGCCGAACCAGGTTGGCACACGATGCTGATAACGGCCCATGAAGGCATCAACCGGCTGATCCTGTCATGGATGACGGGAGCGGGCTTGTCGGCAATGGCAGCGTTCGAACAGGACACCGGCTGCATCAATGTCCTCGATTTTGATTTGCGGGATGGCAAGATCGTACGGCCGCTCATCAAGGCCGTGAACGTCACGCCCTATGGCTATCTCAAGCACGGCATGAATCTGACGAGCCTCGAAGCCATCTTCGAGCGCGATATGCAGGACGTGCTTGTCTAGATCGCCAACTCGCACCAGACGGGAACGTGGTCCGATGGCTTCTCGCGCCCGCGCACATGTTTGTCGATGCCGCTGGCTTTCAGATGATCGGCGGCTTGTGGCGACAGCATGATGTGGTCGATGCGAATGCCATGATCCTTCTGCCAGGAGCCAGCTTGATAATCCCAGAAGGTGTAGAGATTGGGTTCAGGATGACACGCACGGATCGTGTCCGTGAAACCCAGATTTTCGATGCGGCGCAGGGCAGCCCGTGTCTCCGGCTGGAAGAGGGCATCTTTCAGCCACGCCTTGGCGTCGTAAACATCATCAGGTGTTGGAATGACGTTGTAATCGCCCATCAGCGCGGCCGGTTCTTCCAGTTTGAGGACATCTTTTGCACGAGCGTTCAGCCGCTCAAGCCAGCCAAGCTTGTAAGTGAATTTCTCCGTGCCGATGGGATTGCCGTTCGGCGCATAGATTGACGCGATGCGGACAACGCCTTTGTCGCCGGGAACGATGGCTTCGATATAGCGCGCATGATCGTCGCCGTCGCCGCCGGGCAGGCGCGGCGTCACGTCATCCATCGGACGCTTGGAGAGGATCGCGACGCCGTTGTATGTCTTTTGTCCGTGTACGGCGCAATTATAGCCGAGCGCCTCGAACGGCTCTTTGGGGAACTGGTCGTCGGTGCATTTCAATTCCTGCAGCGCGACGACATCGGGCTGCGCTTCTTTCAGCCACGCCACGGCCGCGTCCACGCGGATGCGGATGGAGTTCACGTTCCAGGTTGCGATTTTCACGAGCGCGTCAGACCGAAAAGCTCGTCCCGCAACCGCAGGATGAGGTGGCGTTCGGATTGTTGATTTTGAAGGCCGCCCCAATCAGGTCGTCCACGAAGTCGATCTCCGCGCCTTTGAGGAAATCGAGCGATATGGGATCGACAAGGACGGTGGCGCCATCGCGGGCAACCACGAGGTCGTCATCCATTTTCGTGTCGTCGATGGTGAAATTGTACTGGAACCCGGAACAGCCACCGCCGGTCACGGCAACCCGAAGCATGGCGGCCTCGGGCTCGGCCTTAAGGATTTCAGCAATCCGCTTGGCGGCATTGGCCGAAACGGTCACGGGGGAGGCGGCGTCTGCGATCATGGCCTATATGTAGTCGTCTTGAATCGAGGTTTCCAGCATGCCTTTGGGCAGGCTTTTGTCGCCGCTTTTCGAGCCTCCCGCCGAGCGCGCGCCCTACGCGACGCAGCCGAAGGACAGCCGCGGCCGCTACTTCGAGGAACCGGAGAGTGCGACCCGGACCTGCTATAGCCGCGACCGCGACCGGATCATCCATTCCGCCGCCTTCCGCCGGCTGAAGCACAAAACACAAGTCTTCGTGCAGCACGAGGGCGACTATTATCGCACCCGGCTGACTCATTCGCTTGAGGTGGCGCAGATCGCGCGCTCTGTCGCCCGCGTGTTGGCGCTGGACGAGGACCTCGCTGAGACCGTGGCGTTGGCGCACGATCTCGGTCACACGCCCTTCGGGCACGCCGGTGAGGAGGCGCTCAATGCCGCCACGCTTTCCTTCGGCGGGTTCGACCACAATGCCCACGCGCTCAAATTGGTGACTCAGCTGGAACACCGTTACGCGGCGTTCGACGGTCTTAACCTGACATGGGAAACGCTAGAGGGCATGGTCAAGCACAACGGTCCCATCACCGACGCGCTGAAGCCCATTCCCGGCCCTATTGCTTCGTTCAACGCCAAGTGGCCGTTGGACCTCGGCACTTGGCCGGGACTGGAAGCCCAGGTCGCCGCGCTGGCGGATGACACTGCCTACATCAACCACGACATCGACGATGGATTGCGGGCCGAGCTGTTCTCCATCGCGGATTTGCGCGAAGCGCCGATTGTGGGTCCCCAGGTCGCCGAGATTCTTTCGCTCTACGGTGAGGTTGAGCTTGGCCGCCTGATCGGCGAAATCGTCAGGCGGCTGATGAGCGCGCTCATCATCGATCTGCTATCGGAGACACGCCGCAGGGTTTCGAGTGCATATCCCAAGTCGGTGTCGGACGTCCGCAACCTGCCGCATGCGATGGCTGCTTTTTCGGCGGGTATGGCGAGCGAAGTTAAGGCGCTCAAGCAATTCTTGTTCACGCGCATGTACCGGCATCCTCACGTCATGGGGCCGATGACCCGGGCGAAGGATGTCGTGACGGGCCTCTTCGAGGCATTCGCGGATGATCCCGCGAAGCTGCCCCCGGATTGGGCCAAAATCTGCGGGGGCAAGGGAGACGCCCGCACGGCTTCGGTCGTCCGCGACTATATCGCTGGAATGACCGACAATTATGCCTTGCAGGAGTATGGCCGCGTCTTCCACAAAGAGATCGCCCTATAGCAGTTGAACGTCGTGATTCAGCCCCGTTGGGGTGGTAGATTTTCGACGTTCCAGATTCGCCGAGGAATTCCATGCCCAGTTTCGAGCGCGGCGTTTACGAGCCCAAATCCGACGACGTGCGCGTCTTCGACGAGGACGAGCAGGAGATTGATGAGGAGGGCTCGCGCCTTCCTCTGTTGATCGTGATCGCGCTGCTGGTGCTCGCGGCATTTGGCGGCGTGGTCTGGCTTGCGTACAGCCAGGGCGTGCAGCGCGGACGGGCTGACGCGCCGCGCATGATTGTCGCGGCTCCCGGACCGGTGAAAGAAGCAGCGACCGACAGTTCGGACACGACGCACAATCTGAAAATCTACCAGCAGCCCGCGCCTGCCGAAGACGACACCGCGGACAGCGAAAGCGCCCCGCCGCCGACACAGATCGCAAAACCAGCGCCCACGACTGTGACGCCCAAGCCAGAAGCGGCTCCCGCGGCTGAGGCGCCGAAACCCTCAGCGATGGCACAGGCTCCTGTGACAAAGCCTGCGGAAAAACCAGTCGTCGCGACACTGAAGCCGGTCGAAGCCAAGCCGGTTCCACCCGAGTCGAAGCCGGTATCCAAGCCAGTCGAAACCGCCACATTGCCTCCGCCGGCTGCCGTAAAGCCCGCGGCGGCGGAAACGGCGTCTCCGGCACCTGCAGCCGCTGCGGGGGCTTATGTGCTCCAGATCGGCGCCTACAAATCGCAGGCGGATGCCGACACGGCCTGGAAGGCGTTTAAGAGCAAACATCCGATGACGAGCGGCTATTCGGAAGACGTTCGCAAGGCAGACCTCGGCGACAAAGGCACCTGGTATCGCCTGCGCATGGGATCGTTCGCAGGCAAATCCGCGGCGGCCAGTTTCTGTGAGAGGCTTAAATCGGACGGCGGTAGCTGCCTTGTAGCGAAATAGCGTCATGAGCAAAACGCGCTCGCGCGCGATTTTCGGATGTGCCGGGACGACTCTTGCGGCCGAAGATCGTGATTTCTTTCGCGAAACCCAGCCCTGGGGCTTCATTCTTTTCGCCCGCAACATCGCCGATCCGGAGCAGGTGAGAAGCCTCGTCACCGCTTTGCGCGAGACGGTGGACGATCCGTCCGCACCCGTGCTGATCGATCAGGAAGGAGGTCGCGTCGCGCGCCTCAAGCCACCGCATTGGAAAGAACGCCCACCCGCGTTGCGATTCGCCGAACTGCACAACACCGCCCCGGAAGAAGCGCGGGAAGCTGCTTATCTCAACGCGCGCCTCATCGCGCAGGATCTGGTCGATCTAGGTATCAACGTCGATTGCCTTCCGGTTCTGGATGTTCCGGTTGAAGGCGCGCACGACATCATCGGCGACCGCGCCTATGGCCGCGATCCCTCGGTCATTATCGACATAGGGCGTGCGGTCATTGAAGGCATGATCGAGGGAGGCGTCCTGCCGGTTATGAAACACATTCCGGGGCATGGACGGGCAGGGGCTGATAGCCATCTGGCCCTGCCGCGGGTTTCGACGCCTCCCGACGAATTGAGCGCATCGGATTTCGTTACCTTCCGCAGTCTCAACCAATGCCCGCTCGCGATGACGGCGCATGTGGTTTATGAGGCCATCGATGCCCAGCGTCCGGCCACCACGAGCCCCAAAGTGATTCGCGATGTGATTCGCGGAGAGATCGGATTCGACGGGCTTTTGATGTCCGACGACTTGTCGATGCAGGCGCTTTCTGGCTCGCTGGCCCACCGCGCTAAAGCGTCGCTGTTCGCCGGCTGCGATGTGGTGCTCCACTGCAACGGCAATCTCGCGGAAATGCGCGAAATATCGACCGAATTGAAGCCGCTTGAGGATATCCACCTGAAAAGGGCCGATACCGCGCTTGCGCACCTGAGCGGGCCCGAAAAATTTGATATTCAGGCAGCCGAAGCACGGCTTGCAGCGCTTTTGGGAACCCGTTCTTGACCGACGACACCGAAGACAATTTCGACGCCATTGAGATACTGGCCGCGCCGGAAGAGGCGCTGATGGTGGCCGTCGACGGTTTCGAGGGCCCGCTCGATCTGTTGCTCTCGCTGGCCCGCGACCAGAAGGTCGATCTCGCCAAAATCTCGGTCCTCAAGCTGGCCGATCAATATCTCGAATTCATCGAACGCGCGAAACGGATCAATCTCGAATTGGCCGCCGATTATCTCGTGATGGCGGCGTGGCTCGCCTATCTGAAGTCGAAACTGATCTTGCCGCAGACGCAGGTTGTCGAAGGCGAACCGACAGCCGACGAGATGGCAGCGCGGCTGCGTTGGCGCCTGCAGCGGCTCAATGCCATGCGGGAAGCAGCGGCGCGGCTCATGGCGCGGGATCGCCTCGGCCGCGAAGTGTTTGAGCGCGGTGATCCGGAGCCGGTGAACGTCATCAAGCTGCGCACCTACAAGGACTCACTCTACGACCTCCTCACCGCCTATTCGGTCCAGCGGGTGAAGACGCTAGGCGGCAAGGCCTATCAGCCCAAGCACGCGCCGGTTCTCCTGATCGAGGAAGCCCGCGAGAGGCTGGAGCGGATGCTGGGCCGCATCGGCGACTGGAGCGGGTTAAGTAAGCTTTTGCCATTCGAGTGGTCTGGCGGCGACAGGCGGCGTTCCGCTCTTGCGAGCACCCTTCTAGCTTGCCTAGAACTCGCCCGCGACGGCCGCCTCGAAATCCGCCAGTTGAAGCCCTTCGACGAGGTGTATGTGAAGGACCGGCTCGTTCCGCCGGTTCTGGAGGCCGTTCCATGAATCGCGTTGTGCGTTTGATAGAAGCAGAAAAAGAGATCGTCCTCGTGCCCGACAGGGAAGACCAACCAGCCCCCCGTGACGTCACCGGCATCAACCCGGAACACCTGCGCATGGCGGAGGCGCTTCTGTTCGCTGCCGGTGAGCCTCTGGATGCGAGGGCGCTGGCCACATCGCTGCCTGATGGCGCGGACGTTCCGGCGATCCTCAAAGAGCTTCAGGCGATTTATGAGAAGCGCGGCGTAACCATCGTCTGCGTCGCGGAAAAATGGCAGTTCCGCACGGCACCCGATCTGGCCTTTCTTCTCCGCAAGGAGCAGCCGGAACAGAAGCGGCTTTCCCGTGCCGCCATCGAGACCCTCGCCATTATCGCCTATCACCAACCTGTCACCCGGGCAGAGGTTGAAGACATCCGTGGCGTCATGCTCTCCAAGGGCACCATCGACGCCCTCATGGAGATCGGCTGGGTGAAGATCCGGGGCCGCAAACGGACACCCGGCCGTCCGGTGACCTATGGCACCACCGAGGCTTTCCTCGTTCAGTTCGGCCTAGAGAGCGTGAACCACCTTCCGGGCACCGACGAGCTGAAAGCTGCCGGTTTCCTGGAGGCCTTGCCGCCGTCCGGTTTCGACGTGCCCAACCCATCCGACCAGCTTGGCCCGGACGAGGATCCTTATATCGAGGGCGAGGACGAACAGCCTGAACTGGCCACAGGCGGACCGGACCCGCATTAGGCTTGGCGAGTTGATCAGGCCCCGCCGTCGAGTTTGACGACGACGGCTTTGCCCTTCGACAGCGCGATGCCCAGCTCGCCTTTGCGCAGCGCAAGCGCGTCATTGCCGAAAACTTCCGCGCGCCAGCCATGCAGCGCGGCAACCCCTTCGTCCTCGAACGCGGCCAGGCTTTCGATGTCGTCGGCGTTCGCGATCAGACGCGGTGCAACGTGGGCTTCTTCCGCCCGCAGCCGCAGCAGCGTCTTGAGCAGATCGATGGCGGCTTGAGACGGCTCGCGCTTGCGGCGCGGTTTTTCCAGCTCGATGCCATCCGGCGGCGGCGCGTGACGGCCCGCTTCAATGGCCTCCATCAACGTCTTGCCCATGCGCGAATTGGCAAAGCCTTTTGGGATCGCGCGGATACGTTCCAGCGCGTCGGCGGTTTCCGGCGGATGGGCCGCGATCTCCAGAATAGCTTCGTCTTTGAGCACGCGCCCACGCGGGATGTCGCGCGTCTGTGCCTCGCGCTCGCGCCAGGCGGCGAGGGCGGCGAGCATGGCGATAAAGCGTTTGCTCGTCGTCCGCGCCTTCAGCCGCTTCCACGCATTGGCGGGATCCATTGCGTAGAGCGCGGGATTCTGGAGCGCAGAGATTTCCTCCGCAACCCAAGCCTCGCGATGTGTGCGTTTCAGTTCTGCGTCCAGCGTTTCGTAGATCGTCCGCAGATGGGTGACGTCGCCCAAGGCATATTCGAGTTGTTTGTTCGTCAGCGGGCGGCGGCTCCAGTCGGTGAAGCGCGACGACTTGTCGATCTCCACTTTCGCGATGCCCCGCGCCAGCGTTTCGTAGGATGCCGCATCGCCATAGCCTGCCACCATCGCCGCGACCTGCGTGTCGAACAACGGTTGAGGGATGACGCCACCCTGCTGCTGGAAAATCTCGATATCTTGCCGCGCGGCGTGAAAAACCTTCACGATCTTCGGATTCTTCAGAAGCTCATAGAACGGCTTCAAATCGATGCCGTCGGCGAGCGGGTCGATGATCGCCGCGACCTCGGTTGAGGCCACCTGGATGAGGCAAAGCTTTGGCCAATAGGTCTGATCGCGCAGGAATTCGGTGTCGAGCGCCAGGTAGGGTGCGCTTTCCAGTTCCGCGATAAGGGCCTTCAGATCGGCCGTATTCGTGACAATCCGCATCCCCCGGCTATAGCGGATTCTGGGCCCTGTCGCGCCGGAGAAATGCCGGTTTCAGTGCGGCGAAAGACCCACCGTCCGCCCCGGAAAGCCCGCCGCATCGAAATAGCGGGTGCCACCTACCTGCTGGAAGTTCAGGACCGTTTTCTGGCCGCCCCTTAGCGCCTCGCTCGCCACGCGGCCTTTGAGGTTTCCAGCGCCAGCGGTCGCAACGCCCAGAATGTGCGCCAGCGTTGGGCTGATATCCGCGTTGCTCACCGGCGCGGGATCGGCGAAATGCGCTTTGAAATCCGGGCCCATCGCGGCCATGAAGTTGCGGGTGTCGGCGCGGCTGAACGAGCCGTGCATGCCCTGGCCGGTCTGCAGCGAGGTGTCCGCCATCTCCGCAGTGCAAAGCTGTTCGCCGAGCTTGCAGCCCTTGGCGACAAAGGAGCGGAAGCCGACAACGATGGAAGGCTGCGGAACCGTCGATGAGCCGATCATGTTGATCGCGCTCATCGGTAGCGCACCGGCAAAGTCCTTCGGATTTTCTTTGAGCAGTGCGTCATTGACGAACAGACCACCCGTGTAGGGCTGCGCCAGAAGCTTGTCGAAGATGCGTTTCGCTGTGGCATGCGGATTGGCACCGCGGACATAGATGAAATCGCTGCCGCCATTGGCCGCAACGATCGCGTCGGGCGTATCCGCGGAGGTCCCGATCATGCCGTTGCCGCGCGAGGGATATTCGCCGGCGTCGGCATAGTCGAGCTGCTGAAGGCCCTGATCGGGATCGAACAACGGCTTGTTCAGCCATTTCGATATATCGATGGCCAGAAAGCCCGTCGGGTGCAAGTCGCTCCCCATAGCGCCGTTCGCCTCTGGCAGTGTCTTGGAGATGGTCGAGAAGCCGTGATCGGCGGTCACGAAAACATCGGTGTTGTTGGCCGCGCCGCTGCGGGCAACGGCATCGAGGATGGCTTTCAGACCGTTGTCCGCATTGCGGATCGAATCCTTTGCCGTCTCGCTGTTGATGCCCGGAACCAGTTTTCCGAGACTGTCTATGGCGGCGTGTTGCGAACTGTCCGGATCGCGCGACCAGAAGACGAGCACGAACGGTTTCGACTTTTCCTTCAGATAAGGCAGGATCGCTCGCGTCACGGCGGTAACGAGATAATCCTGCTGCACGACATTCGGTGTGGCTGTCAGCGGCGCACTTTCGAGCCCCGTTGCAAAGGCGGTGTCGAAGGCGACGCTGCCCTTGAGCGGCACGGCGCCGCTGGGCGATCCATCGGGCGCGATTTTCTTGCCGGTCATGTCGTCGAAGATGATGGCGTCCTTGCCGTCCATCGCCGCGATGTCCTGGATCGCGGTGGGGCCGGTCTTGCCGACAACCGCCGTCATGTAGCCGCCGGCGCGCGCTGCCGAGAGCAGGGACTGCTGGCCGAGATAGCCTTCGCCGAAATGACTGTGCATTTCGCGCAGCACGGCGTCGCTTTCCAGGAATACGACTTGCGAGCCGTAAAGCGATTGGACGGGAAACTCCGTGTACAGAACATTGCCGTAATCGCCTGTGTCGCCGAGGTAATGGCCCGTGGCGATGGCCGACGCATTCGCGGTCGTCACCGTGGGATAGATCGAATGGCTGTTGGTGAAATCCACGCCTTGCGTCTTGATCTTCCACATAGTGGGCGCGGTCTGTGGCGTGACGCTCGAATAGCGCAGGCCGTCCGCAATGAAGAGCACGACATTGTGCTGGGCCGATGCTGCGAGGGCCGGGGCACCGGACAGGGCCGCGACGAGAGCAAGAGCGACGAGGCGGGCAAAACGCATGGCTGATTCCCCGATTTGATTGGGTCAGACTAGGGGTTGTTTGCGACATTTGAAGCCGGAAAACCGGGCTTGACCGGGGGGCGGACAACCCGCCACATACCGCCGTTTTTGCCGCCCTTTTTCGAGGAATCCGCAGTGTCCGAAGCCCATCCCTATCGTTCGCGCAACGCTTCCGGCGCGATGGACACTTGTGGGTCACTCCGCGCCGGCGACGTGGGCCGCACGGTGACCGTTTCGGGCTGGGTGAACCGCCGCCGCGATCATGGGGGGCTGATCTTTCTCGACCTGCGCGATCATTACGGCATCACCCAGGCGGTGATCGAGCCGGATGAGGCCGCTTTCGTCGAAACCGATAAATGCCGCAACGAATGGGTGGTGACGGTCACCGGCCCTGTGGTCGCGCGCACGCCGGAGACGATCAACAGGGATTTGCCTACCGGCGAAGTGGAAATCCGCATCGCATCGCTCAAGGTACAGAGCCAGGCGCAGGAATTGCCGCTGCCGGTGTTCGGCGATCTGGATTATCCCGAAGACGTTCGCCTGAAATACCGCTTCCTCGATCTGCGCCGCGAGCGGCTGCACAAAAACATCATGCTGCGCTCGAACATCATCCGCTCGTTGCGCCAGCGGATGTTCGATCAGGGCTTTACGGAATTTCAGACGCCGATCCTCACAGCTTCGTCGCCGGAAGGTGCGCGCGACTTCCTCGTGCCCAGCCGCCGCTATCCGGGACAGTTCTATGCGCTGCCGCAGGCGCCGCAACAGTTCAAGCAACTCATTCAGGTCGCAGGCTTCGACCGCTATTTCCAGATCGCGCCGTGCTTCCGCGATGAAGATGGCCGCGCCGATCGCTCGCCGGGCGAATTCTACCAGCTCGATGTCGAGATGAGCTTCGTCACGCAGGACGACGTGTTCGCGATGGCCGAACCGGTGCTGCAAGGCGTGTTCGAGGAATTCGCGGGCGACCGCAAAGTCGATAAGGCGCCGTATCCGCGCATCGCTTACGACGAGGCGCTGCTGAAATATGGCAGCGACAAGCCGGATTTGCGCAATCCCATCCTCATCAACGACGTGTCGGACGTGTTCGCGCGCGACGATGTCGAGTTCAAAGCGTTTAAGAACAAGACCGTGCGCGCCGTCCCCGGACCGGGGGCCGGGCCGCAGCCGCGTTCGTTCTTCGACAAGCTGAACGAATGGGCGCGTGGCGAAGGCGCGGCGGGTTTGGGTTACGTCATTCTCGAAGACGAGAACGGCACTGTCACCGGCAAAGGGCCGATCGCGAAGTTCATTCCCGCCGATGCCTTGGCCGAGCTCACCAAGCGCTGCGGCGTGAAAGCCGGCGATGCGCTGTTCTTCTCCGCCGACGCGAAAGAAGAGCGCGCGGCGAAGATCGCGGGGCTGGCACGCACGCGGCTGGGGCAGGAGCTCAAGCTGATCGAGGAGGGCACCTTCCGCTTCTGCTGGGTGGTCGACTACCCGATGTATGAGTGGAACGAGGACGAGAAGATGATCGACTTCTCGCACAACCCGTTCTCCATGCCGCAATATGACCGCGATGAGTTCCTGGCCTTCAGCGAGACGGATCAGGACAAGATCCTGGCGCTGAAGGTTTTCCAGTACGACATCGTCTGCAACGGTTACGAGATGCTCTCCGGCGCGATCCGCAACCGCGATCCCGAAGTGATGATCAAGGCCTTCGAAATCGCGGGTCATCCGGCGGAGGAAACCGAAGAGAAGTTCGGCGGCATGCTGAACGCGTTCCGCTATGGCGCGCCGCCGCATGGTGGTTTGGCGGTGGGCCTGGAGCGCGTCGTCATGCTGCTCGCCGGCGAAGAGAACATCCGCGAAGTCGCCATGTTCCCCCTCACCCAGCAGGGGCAAGATTTGCTCATGGGCGCGCCGAGCGAAGTGACACAAAAGCAGCTTAAAGAGCTGCACATCCGCGTCGCTCAACCGGAAACGAAATGATGCTGCGCCGCGCGATCGTCCTGTCTCTGTCACTGGCAACCGTTTCGCCAGCTTTCGCCGCGCCGCCGCCGAAGCCCGCGCCCGCGAAAACCGCGCCGCAGAAACCTGTGCCGCAGATCGATGTCGAGAAGACCGGCGCGATCCATTCGCTGGCGGTCTTCCTCGATTGCGCACATTACGGCAGCGATGTAACGGGCGCACGCGGCTGGATCGTGCAATCGGGTCTTAAGGAAGCGCCGGCCGACATCGCCAAGCCTTTCCTCATGGGCAAGCCGGGCAAGGTCTATGGCGGCAGCACCGATACCGGCGACCTCGTCATCGCCTCGCGCGACAACGGCTCCTGCAGCGTCTTCGTCGGTCACGCCGACGGCAACGGGTTGATCAATGCATTTGAACTGTGGCTCAAGCAGAACAATTTCACGTTCAAGGCGCCCAAGACGATCAAGCACAAAGGCAAAGGCGGCTTCGAAACCATATCGCGCGATTATGCCATCAAGGGCGAAGGCGGGCGCTGGCATGCCGTCTTCACCCTTGCCGAGCCGGGCAAGGCGCGCTTCGAAGCGATCATGACCGCCTATCACAACGGCAAGAGTTAGCAGCGCGTGACTTGGATCGTTCAGAACATCCATTGGATTCTGATCGTTTCCGGCTTCCTCACTTTCGCCGTGATGCTGCCGATGTGTTTCGCGCCGCGCTGGGCGGTAAACCTTCTGTTCGAGGAAGACCTCACCGCGCCATCGTCGCTTTTGATCGCGCGCAGTTGGGGCGCGATGATCGCGGCGTCCGGGCTTATGCTCATCTACGCCGCATGGCACCCCGAAACGCGGTTGCCCATCCTGCTTTATTCCATCGTGGGCAAGCTTGGCTTCATCGGACTGACGGTGGGCAATGGGCGCTATGCGCGCCGGCCCGCGATGGCGGCCGTGATCGGCGATGTTCTGATCGTGGCGTTGCTGGCCCGGTATCTGCTCGCGCAGAAGTAGCGAATTCGACACTCCGCCTTTGTTTTTGTTGAGCAATCGCCCGATGATTGTTTTTCGATTTTTGCTGCGCGCACATGCGCTTCACAAAATATGGAGCGCGCGGATCAAGCGCTGGTAGTTGAATTTCAAAATGACGGGGTACCCCCTCCCTCAACCTTTGACGCCACAGCCCTGAGCTTTATGAGGGCGCGACCTTCGTTCGGCGCGTAATGACGGAAAGTTCTGCGCGGCTCTGAGTCTCATATGGCTCTTCAAGGCAGATTAAGCGCGTCTGTTTCCACGTTCGGCACCGAAGCCCGGTCAGGGCGAGGGCGGCATTAGAGTTTGTGCATTGTCGTTTCCTTTTCCTCCCCCGCTTTGCGGGGGAGGTGCTGAGTGAGCTTTTCGCGAACGAAGCGAAGGGGGTGGCGGCAGCGGTGCAAAAATATTCACCGCCGCAGCCACCCCCTCCGTCACGCTACGCGCGCCACCTCCCCCGCAAAGCGGGGAAGGAAAAAAGCAAGAAACCCGCGGCTTTCGCGGCGGGTTTGGATTTTGGGCGCAGTTCTAGAG
>DASXHQ010000144.1:0-3900 GCA_036488415.1 Rhizomicrobium sp. | reverse complement strand
GGGCGCGGCTGATAATAGCCGGCAGGCGGCGCATCGGGCGCAGAGTATGACTGCGGTGGATAGGATGGCGGCGGATAGGACGGCGGCGGCTGATAGGAACGCGGCCGCTGATAATATGCGCCGGGCGGCGGCACCGCGGGGCCGTCCTGCTGCTGCTGCTCCTGCTGCTGTTGCTGTTCGCGCAGTTGTTCCTGTTGCCGCTGCTGCTGGCGCTGTTGTTCCTGCTGCTGACGTTGCTCTTGTTGATGCCCGAACAGCCAATCGAAGAATCCGCTGCGGTTGCTGCTGCTGTTGTCCTCGCTGCGCACCCCCGTCTGTGTGTCGCTCTGATCTTCCGTCACGCCCGACGGCATCGACACGCCGTCGCCGGATTCGGTATCGACGCCCATCGTCTGGTCGAGCGAAGTGATGTCGGTCGCCGGCTGCGGCGCGCTCTTGTCCAGCGGTTTGGACGGCAGGTCCTTCTCCGCATAGGCCATGAGGTCGTGCCAGATGGAGGCGGGAATGGTGCCGCCGGTGACGTTCTTCATCGGCGAGGAATCGTCGTTGCCCACCCACACCGTCGTCACATAGTCGGCGGTGAAGCCCACGAACCAGGCGTCGTGATAATCCTGCGTCGTGCCGGTCTTGCCGGCCGCTTCATGGTTCGGAATGAGCGCCGCGCGACCCGTGCCGCTCGTCACCACCCCGTAAAGCATTGCCACGAGATCCTTATCGACATGGCTCGCGATCACGCGCTGGAGCTGCGGATCCTGGCGCTTGTAGAGAACATGGCCGGAAAGATCGTCCACTTCGTTGACGTAATAGGGATAGACGCGATAGCCGCCATTCGCGAACGCGCCATAGGCCGCCGTCATCTCGATGGGCGTGACGTCGGAGGTGCCCAGCGCCAGCGCCGCGTTCTGCTCCAAGGGCGAAGTGATGCCCACGCGCTTGGCCGCTTCGATGACGGTGGAGATGCCGACTTCCTGCCCAAGCCCTGCGGTGATCGTGTTCACCGAATGCGCCAGCGCCTCGGCCAGCGTGATCGTGCCATATTGGCGATGGCCGTAGTTGGTGGGCGACCAGCCATTGATGTCCACCGGCCCGTCGGTGCGCACATCCCATGGAGAGATGCCGTTCTCCAGCGCCGCCAGATACACGAACGGCTTGAACGATGAGCCCGGCTGGCGATGCGCCTGGATCGCGCGGTTGAAGGCCGACGCATCGTAATTGCGCCCACCCATCAGCGCCACGACCGCGCCATCCGGCTTCATCATCACCACGGCGCCTTGGCTGACATGCGCCTTCGCGCCCTTGGCGTTGAGCGTGCGCACCAGCGCGTGGCGCGCGGCATCCTGCAATTTCGGATCGAGCGTGGTGTGGACGACGAGATCGCTGGTCGGCGCCTGTCCGTTCACGGATGCGAGTTGCAACGCCTGATCGGCGGCGGTGTCGAGGAAGAAGTTACGCGAATCCACGATCGCCGGGTCGGAGATCACGGCCGGATTCGCTTTGGCGGCGTCCGCCTGTTCCTGCGTGATCGCGCCGGTCTCCACCATCGCGTCCAGCACGCGCTTGGCCCGCTCCTGCGCACTGGCCAGATCGCGGCGCGGCGAGAACACCGACGGCGCGGTCGTCAGCGTCGCCAGCATCGCCGCTTCCGGCAAAGTGAGGTGGCGTGCGGATTTGCCGAAATAGACATGCGCCGCGCCGTCCACGCCGTAAGCGCCGGAGCCGAGATAGAGACGGTTGAGATAAAGTTCGAGAATCTGTTTCTTGGAGAGCGATTTCTCCAGCGAAGCGGCATCCACCAGTTCCGCCAGCTTGCGGGTAAAGGTGCGCTCCTGCGATGTGTAGATGATCTTGGCGGTCTGCTGGGTGATGGTCGAGCCGCCTGCCACCACATGGCCGGCATGGAAGTTCTCATACATCGCGCGCATCAGGCCGCGGATGTCGATGCCGTTGTGCGAATAGAAGCGGCGATCCTCCATCGCGATGAACGCGGCCGGAAGGTAAGACGGCATGTCTTCCAGCTTTAGTCGCTCGCCCACCAGCGCGCCTCTGTGGCCCACGGTTTCGCCGGCGGCGTCGATAAAGGTGAACGCGATGGGCCGGTTCACCGAATAAAGATCCTGCCGCATGTCCAGCGGCGGCGCGAACCAGCCGAGGAATGTGGGGATCAGCAAAACGAGCAGGATGGGCGCCGCCACAACCAGCGAGCCGATGGTGAGAACAAGACCGAAGCCGCGCTGATGGCCATGCAGCCATTTGCCGGTCGCGTCGAACGCGTCTTTGAAAGGATCGCCAGCCATTGGGGGCGCTAGGTGACTGATATTTTGGGCATATTCAAGGCTGGGAGATGAACGGCCGGTAACCCGGCGGTCCCGCGACGCTATTGGAGATTTCGACTAGCCTTTGCCGGACGTGCCATCGCGCCATCAGATGGAATTCCAGAAAAGACATTTTCCGATCTCGCCCACTCAGCAAGTTCGTCAGCGGCACCGCCGTCATGCTCGCGTAGACGCGGCAAGGCGCAACGAGAGGGCATTCAACCAGAAGGCAAGTTGCGGAACTTGGGAACGATGATCTTGCGCATGGCGTTAATCAACCGGAAGGGCGCTCCAACAACGGAGTTGACCATGAAGAACCTGATCGCCGCCGGTTTGGCGTTGTCTTTGCTGGGTATCGGCGCCGCCCATGCCTATGACAGCGACGACTATTCCTCGTATCATCACTACGATCGCGATTACCATTCCGGTTATCACCACCATTATGGCTATTATAATTCCAATTATCGCGATCGCGACGAGTGGCGTCATCACTACGGCCATCATTATGGCTGGTCGCAGGGCCATCATTACGGCTGGTCACATAGCCGTTATTCCCGCTGCCATGATTCGGATCACGACTGCGAGTGAGTTCCGTCGCGTCCGGATTTAAGCTGCGCGGTCTTTTTTTGTAAGGCCGCGCAGCTAGTGTTTTGCCCGGGCTTTGCTCTTCACCGCCTCCACCGCCGCCCAGTGAGCCAGTTCGTCCGCATCCGTCTCGACCGGCGCGCGCGCGACCTCATCCATGAACGTGGCGAACTTCGCACCACATATCTGCCGCGTCTGATGCCACATCGCCTGGAGCCCCGCCAGGCGCATCATCACTTCGATGGAATGGCGAAGCTTTCGAAGTCCTCCTCGTACAACACCTTGCGCTGGTACTGGAAGAAGGAGCCTTCCGCGCTCATAAACATCGCGCGGCGGGGATTGCGCAAAGATGGCATGATCATCTTTGTGCGCTTTTTAGCGTTTAACGTGGGGACGCCTTGAAACGGGCATTCATCGCTATAGATTTATCAGGTAAATTCCGGAGGGGTCATGCCCGATTTCGCCACGACCGATCTGGCATTCGCCATCGGCCATCATCTTTTGATCTTCGCGCTGGCCGGGGTGATCGCGTTCGAGGTCGGCGTCGTCAAGCCGAGCATTTCCGCAGCGGACATCGTGCGCGTCGCCAAAGCCGATGCGTGGTATGGCATCCTTGCCGCGCTCATCATCATCGTCGGTTTCGCGCGCGCGAATTTCGCGGCGAAAGGCTGGGTCTATTACAGCCACAACCATTTCTTCTGGGCGAAGATCGGTACCTTCGCGCTGGTCGGCCTGCTGTCGATCCAGCCCACGCTGCAATACATAAAGTGGCGCCGCGCGCTGAAAGCCGATCCGTCCGCGCTGCCAGACGCCGCCGCGATCAAAACCGTGCGCCGCTTTTTGTGGCTGGAAGTTTTCTTCTTCGCCTGGATCCCCATCTTCGCCGCCGCGATGGCGCGGGGGTTTGGGGAAGTGCAGTAACTCAATCACCTCCCCCTCGTGGGGAGGTCGAAATTTGCCCTTCGCAAATTTCGGGTGGGGGGAGCGCTTGAGCCACCCCCCA
>DASXHQ010000143.1:0-8090 GCA_036488415.1 Rhizomicrobium sp. | reverse complement strand
CCCCTGAAGGGGGAGAGGGAGATTCTTTTTTATTTTGTTAGATAGAGTTTGGACCCATGACCAAATCCGTCTCCACCTTCCTGATGTTCACCGGCCGCTGCGAGGAGGCGATCAATTTCTACACCTCGCTGATTTCCAATTCGAAGATCGAGAGCATTGCGAAATGGGGTCCGGGCGCGCCGGGCAAGGAAGGCAGCATCATGCGCGCGGCCTTCACGCTGAACGGCGTGAAGTATCTGGCGACCGACAGTCCGCCGGTCCATGCATTCGACTTCACGCCATCGATGTCGCTGTTCGTGGAATGTGACAGCGAGGCGGAGCTGGACCGCGTGTTCGCGGCGTTGAGCGACGGCGGGAAAGTTCTGATGCCGCTGGGCAATTACGGCTTCAGCGAAAAGTTTGGCTGGTGCGACGACCGTTTCGGGGTATCGTGGCAGCTGAATTTGACCTGAAACTCGTTGCGGGGGCGTGCGATATGACAGCGGATTATCGAATGGGGGGCGGCAATGGCGATCAGATCACGGTTGGCAATAGCATTCGGGCTTGTTCTGTTTTCAGCGGCTGCGCAGGCTGACCCGATGACCACCGGCAAACCGCAAGCGACCGCAGGGCATATCACCGGCCTCGGCGGCTTCTTCATGAAGAGCAAAGACCCCAAGGCCTTGGCGGCGTGGTACCGCGATGTTCTGGGCCTGCCGATCGAATCCTGGGGCGGCGCGATGTTGCGCTACGATGCGCCGGGCCATCCGCATGTCATGGTGTGGAACGCCTTTTCGGATTCGACGGATTACTTCGCGCCATCGACCCGTGAATTCATGCTGAATTTCGCGGTCGACGATATGGACGCGTTCATCGCGAAACTCGAAGCCAAGCGCGTCAAAATTCTAAAGCGCGACGACAGCGATCCGACCGGCAGGTTCGCCTGGATCATGGACCCCGACGGCACCAAGATCGAACTGTGGCAGCCTAAGCCGAAATAGCTGGCCGCGAAATGCTGAAAGACAATACGTGTCTCTTGATTATTTTTTCAATGTTTGGCATCGCTGCGTGCTCACCAGAACCGCGACTGTATTTGATGAATCACGATCAGTTTTTGATTTGCAAGAGCGCTAACGGAAAAATCTATGACGTTTCCGGACCCGATGCTGCTTGTAAATTTCCGGAAGATGCTGTTGGCAGATGTTTGCTGAAGAACGGAAGTATCGAAGTCGTTCGCCGAAACTCAGATGAATGTCAAAAGCTCGACGGCATCCTTATGGGTGCTCGGCCCGTGAAATAGTTATTTCTGACACACCGGGCAGTAGAAGCTTGAACGCCCGCTCTGGACGATGCGCTTGATGACACCGTCATCGGCGCGCTGGCACAGTTTCTTCTCGCGGCCATAGACGGCGAAGTGGTGCTGGAAATATCCCAATTCGCCATGCACCTGCTTGTGATCGCGCAGGGATGAGCCGCCGGCTTTCACGGCCTCTTGCAGTACCTCTTTGATCGCCTTCACCAGGGGCGCGATTTCGTCCGGCTTCACGCGAGAGGCGCGGCGTTTGGGCGAGATTCTCGCGCGCCACAGCGCCTCGCACACATAGATATTGCCGAGCCCTGCGATCAGCCGCTGGTCGAGCAGGGCGGATTTGATCGGCGTCTTCTTGCCTTTGAGCGCGTCTTTCAGAAACGCCGCATCGAAGTCCTTCGACAACGGCTCGACGCCAACATCCTTGAACAGCTTGTGGCTTTCGATCTTGTCGCTATCGATCAAGGTCATCAGCCCGAAACGGCGATGATCGTTGAAGGTCACGCGCGCAGGCGCATCCGTGTCGAAGACGACGTGATCGTGTTTCTCCGGCTCTTCTGGCACCGCATCGTAGTGGAATTGGCCGAGCTTGTGGCTCTTGTTCCTGGCGTACACCGCCATCCGTCCGCTCATGCCCAGATGGATGACCAGCGTTTCGCCGTCGTCCAGATCGGCCATGATGTATTTCGCCCGCCGCCACAGTTTGACGACCTTGCGGCCGTTAAGCCGTTTGGCGAAATCCTTCGGAAACGGGATGCGCAGGTCCTTGCGCCGCGTCTCCACATGGGTGAAACGGTGGCCCTCCAGCGCGGGCTTGAGGCCGGTCATCACGGTTTCGACTTCGGGTAATTCGGGCATTATGCTGCTTACGATGAACGCCGACACAAAATCCACTGCCAGCTTCGGCTATCGCGATGTGCCGGAGGCCGAGAAGGAAGGCCTCGTGCGCGAGGTGTTTTCGTCGGTCGCTAGCCGCTACGACCTGATGAACGACCTGATGTCGGCCGGCATCCACCGCATCTGGAAGGACGCGATGGTGGAGTGGCTGAACCCGCAGCCGGGATGGAAGAGCGTGGATGTGGCGGGCGGTACGGGCGACATCGCGTTTCGTATCGCGGACATGGCGCGGCTTCGCGGCGGCGAGGCGAAGATCACCGTCTGCGACATCAACCAGGACATGCTGAACGAAGGCGTGCGTCGCGCGGAGGAGAAGGGCGAGCGTTTGTTAGAATGGGTTTGCGGCAGCGCCGAGGCGCTTCCATTTCTCGACAATTCTTTCGACAGCTACACCATTGCTTTCGGCATAAGGAACGTGACGCATATCGACAAGGCGCTGACCGAGGCCTTGCGCGTGTTGAAACCGGGCGGGCGCTTCTTGTGCCTGGAGTTCTCCAAGGTCGAAGCGCCGGTGCTGGATGAAATCTATGAGCGGTTCTCCTTCAGCGTGATTCCCAAGATCGGCGAATGGGTGGCGCAGGATGCGGAAAGTTATCGCTATCTTGCCGAAAGTATCCGGCGGTTTCCACCGCAGGCCAAGTTCAAGAAGATGATCGAGAAGGCCGGCCTTGGGCAGGTGAAAGTCCGCAATCTCTCCGGCGGCATCGCGGCCATGCATTCGGCGTGGAAAATATGAGTGCGTGGGCCGATTTTTGGCGCCTGCATCACGCCGCTCGCGTGCTGGCCCGACACGATGCGCTGATCCCGCGCGAATATCTCGATGGTTTGCCGCTGTCACTGCGTATGGCGCGGCGCGTTCTTGGTACGCGTGAGCGCGACGATGCGCTGGCACCGCCCGGCGTGCGCTTGGCGGCGGCGCTTGAAAGTCTCGGTCCTGCGTATATCAAGCTGGGGCAAGTGCTGGCGACGCGGCCTGATCTCATCGGAGGCGATGTCGCGCGCGCGTTGGAGACCTTGCAGGATCGGTTGCCGCCGTTTCCCATCGAGGAAGCAACGGCGCAGGTTACGGCATCTTTGCAGAAACCGTTGCTGGAGATTTTCTCGTCCTTCGGCGAGCCGGTGGCGGCTGCCTCCATCGCGCAGGTGCATATCGCCGAAACGGCCGATGAAGAGTCGAAGAAAGTCGCGGTAAAAGTGCTGCGGCCGGGCATTGCGCAGGAATTCGCGAAAGACCTTTCCGCCTTTGCCTTTGCCGCGCGGCAGGCCGAGCATTACTCGGCCGAGGCACGGCGGCTGCGATTGCGCGCGGTCGTCGACACGCTGGCGATGTCGGTGGCATTGGAACTGGATCTGCGCATGGAAGGCGCGGCGGCGTCTGAATTGGCGGAGAATACCAAGAACGATCGCGATTTCCGCGTTCCTGCGGTTGACTGGAACAGAACGGCCGGACGCGTCCTAACCAGCGAATGGATCGACGGCACACCGATCCGCGATCCCGTGGAGGTGGAAGCCGCGGGTCACGATCCCAAACGCATCGCCACCGTGGTGGTGCAAAGCTTCCTCACGCAAGCTTTGCGCGACGGCTTTTTCCATGCCGATCTGCATCCCGGAAATCTGTTCGTGGACGGCGAAGGCCGGCTGGTCGCCGTCGATTTCGGCATCATGGGGCGGCTCGATCCGGCGATGCGCCGCTTCCTCGCGGAAACGCTAGGCGGCTTCCTCGCGCGCGATTACATGCGCGTGGCGCGGGTGCATTACGATGCCGGCTTCGTGCCGCGCACGCACGCCATCGAAACCTTCGCGCAGGCTTTGCGCGCCATCGGTGAGCCGATCTTTGGCCGCGTTGCGCGCGATGTCTCGATGGCCAAGCTGCTGGCGCAGCTGTTCGACACCACCTATCGCTTCGACATGCAAGCGCAGCCGCAGCTTATTCTTCTCCAGAAGACGATGGTGGTGGTGGAAGGCGTGGCGCGCGCGCTCGATCCGGATTTCGATATCTGGGAAGCTTCGCGGCCGGTCGTCGAAAAATGGATGATCGAACAGGTCGGCCCCGAAGCGCGGCTTCGCGAAGTCGGCGATGGCGTGAACGCGCTCGGCCGTCTCGCCCGCGATCTTCCACAACTCCTGCGCAACGCCGAAATCGTTTCAACGATGCTGGCCGACGGCGGCATGCGACTGCATCCCGATACCGTGCGTCAGATCGCGGACGCACAGGCGCAACGCACGCGCCATGTGCGCGTTGCGATCTGGATTGCCGCTGTGGCTTTAGGAGTGCTTGCCGCCGGGCTGCTGTAAGTGCTGCTGCGCCACTTCCACATGGCCTGCGTCGCAGCTCTGCGCGCCCTTCGTTCCCATGACATAGACGGTGAGATCGTAGACATGATCCGAAATGTCGGGCAAATCCGGCACCGTGACATGGACAGAACCGGCAGCCACTTTCTGCTCTGTCGCGAGCACTTTGCCGTAGCCAGAATCCTTGTCGCCGGGTTTCGCCGATACCGTCAGCACCACGCGGACGTCACTGTCCTTCTGCGCGATTTGCAGCGGGCCGCAGGCCACGCCGATCTGGTCGCCCGGCGCAACGACGGGGATCACCTCATCGTTGGGGCCGAGCGTCGTGTCATCCGCAAAAGCGGGCGAGCAGAATACCGCGACGCTCATCAGCATGGAGCTTGCGAATAGCTTTGTGCGCATCGGACGCCGCCTCCCAACGGGTAGTCCTCGAAGCAGACTCTTACTTTAGCAGTGTTTCCGCTGGGCCCCTAGGGATTTGGCGGCTGGAGCCGGAAGCGCCAACGCCTCCAGCTCCTGTTCTTGCCGTCCCAATCACCGGCTCCGGCTGAGATACCAGAACCGCCAACACATGGCCCCGGCCGCCGCCAAAAGGCCGACCGCCAACCCGATCCAGATGCCCAAGCCCTTGAGATGAAAGCCAAAGGCGAAGAGCAAACAGGCCGGAAAACCGATCAGCCAATAGCTTCCGCCGGCGATCCACATGGGCGCCCGGGCATCTTTCAGGCCCCGGAGCGACAGTGCTCCGGCCACCTGCACCCCGTCCACGATCTGGAAAACCGCGGCGACATGCAGAAAGACGACCGCCAGCGCGATCACATCCGCGTTAGCGGCTTCGTCGGCGAAGTAGAGGCCCGCGATCCGGTCCGGGAAGATCCAGAGCAGGATGCCCGTGCAGCTCATGAACGCCGCCGCGATGCCGATGGCGAGCCAGCCCGCGCGCCGCACCGCTTCACCGTCGCGCGCGCCCGCCGCCAAGCCGACACGCACCGTCGCCGCCATGCCGATGCCCAGCGGCACCATGAAGGTGATCGACGGCACGTTGAGCGCGATCTGATGCGCCGCCACCGCGGCGGTGCCGAACGTGCCCATGATCAGCGTCGCCGAATTGAACAGCATGGCTTCGAAGATCATGGTCATGCCGATGGGCATGCCGAGGCGGAACACCTCCCACAGCTTCTCCACATGTGGGCGGTGGAAGCGGCGGAAGATGCGGTACTTGTTCAGCGCCGGCATCAACTGCACGACGACGACCATCGCAAAGAAGCTGAACGCATAGGAACATGCGCTCGCGATGCCCGAACCCATCAGGCCGAGTTTCGGAAATCCGAAATGGCCGAAGATGAGGGTGTAGTCGCCCAGCGCGTTGAAGAAGATGGCAAAGCCCATCACCCACAACGACGCATTGGGTTTCGACAGCGCGGTCGAGAAGTTGCGCAGCACCTGATAGCCGAGCGAGAAGGGCAGGCCCCAGCACAACGCACTGACAAACACGCCGGCATTCGTCGCCAGTTCATCGGTCTGGCCGAGGAACAGCAGCGTGTGGCGTGCCATCAGCAGGAAACCCACCAGCGGCACCGCCAGGATCATCACCGACCAGAAGCCCATGCGTGTGGCCGCGCGCACGCCGGCGCGGTTCTTTGGATTTTCGCCCAGGATGTGCGCGATCATGGGCGACACTGCGGCAACCGGTCCGCACCCGATCAGCCAGGTGAAGAAGAACACCGTGTTGCCGAGCGCGGCCGACGCCAGCGCGACTTTACCCAGACGGCCGAGCATCACGACGTCCGTCGTCATGATCGCCATTTGCGCGAGTTGGGTGACGACCAGCGGCCACGCGAGCTTGAGCATCTCGCGCGCTTCCAGGAACCACGCATCCAAGCCATGCCCGGAGACGCGGGCGCCGGCGTGGGAAAGGTCTATTTCTTCTGCAATATCAGACATGATACGGGCACTTCTTCATTCTTTGCCCGAACCTGATCCGAGGGGAAACGGCAGATACAAAAAACCCTCCGGAGCCAGGCTCGGGAGGGTGGAACTCGAACGGTGTCAGGATGACCTAACGCGCGTTCACCTCGCGAGCATGTACGGCACGATCGCCGCCGGGAAGCCCGGACGGTGCGGCCGTCGAAACCTTCATGATGCAACGACTGTTCATTCTCGGTGTTCTGCTCGTTCGAATCGCCCGCGAAACCCTATGCCCCGCGGCGCGGGTTGTGGGTACGCCCGCCATTAACCGAAGTCAACGCGCCCGCCTCGCATGGCTTTCATTTGCGACGCGCGTGTCTGCCGCGCCACATTCGCAGATGCAACAATTTGTCATACGACAAAGTCGGCGCGCGCGGACGACCGCAGCTTTTCGCAAGATGGGCGCGCTTGTGCCTTCCGCTGCGTCCGGCGTTACAGTCGTGCTAACGATATCGGAGGCACGCCTATGGACTTTACGATCCCCAAGCACATCACTGAACTACTCGGCCAGATCGACGATTTCATCGACCGCGAGATCGTTCCTCTGCAGAAGCAGGATGACAACGATCGCTTCTTCGATCATCGCCGCGAATGGGCGCGCACCGATTTCGAGCATGGCGGCTTGCCGCGCAAGGAGTGGGAGGACCTCCTGCGCGAGATGCGCCGCCGCGCTGACAAGGCAGGTTTCCTACGCTTGGCGCTGCCGGAGGAGTTCGGCGGCAAGAACATCGGCAATCTGGCAATGGCGATCATCCGCGAACATCTTGCAGCCAAAGGGCTCGGCCTGCACAACGATCTGCAGAACGAAAGCTCCGTAGTCGGGAATTTTCCGCAAGTGCTGATGATGCGCGACTTCGGCACGGAAGAGCAGAAGAAGACCGTGCTGCCTGGCATGCTGAACGGCACAGTGCGTCTGGCCTTTGGTTTGACCGAACCCAAGCACGGCTCCGACGCGACTTGGATGGAAACGCGCGCGGTGAAGGACGGCAATGGCTGGCGCATCAATGGCGAGAAGATGTGGAACACCGGCGTTCACGTCGCCAGCCACGACATGGTCTTCTGCCGCACCTCCGGCAATGACGGCGATGCGCGCGGGCTGACCTGCCTGATCGTGCCGATGAACGATCCCGGCGTGAAGATCGAAGAATATATGTGGACCTTCAACATGCCCACCGATCACGCGCGGGTTTCGTTCAAGGATGTCTGGGTGCCCGATAGCGCCGTGTTCGGGCCGGTGGACAATGGCCTCGTTCTGGCACGGCACTTCGTGCACGAAAACAGAATTCGCCAGGCGGCGAGCGGCGTGGGTGCAGCCCAGTTCTGCATCAATGAAAGTGTGGACTACGCCAACACCCGCAAACCCTTCGGCAAGCCGCTGTCGCGCAACCAGGCCATTCAATGGCCGCTGGTGGAATTGCAGACCGAATGCGAAATGATCCGCTGGCTGATCTATCGCACCGCTTGGGAGATGGACCGCATGAGCGGCCCGGAGATACAGCTCTATCTCTCCGACAAAGTCTCGATGTGCAATTACCGTGCGAACCGCCTCGTTTGCGACGCCGCCGATCAGGCCATGCAAGTGCATGGCGGCATGGGCTATTCGCGCCACAAACAATTCGAGCATATCTACCGCCACCACCGGCGC
>DASXHQ010000134.1:0-18769 GCA_036488415.1 Rhizomicrobium sp. | reverse complement strand
TAGTCCAGCCCTTGCGGGAAGTTCTTCTTCAGCTCTTCCATTGTCGCGCGGACATTGTCGGAAATCTGGATGGCGTTCGATCCGGGCGCCTGGAAGATCGGTATCGCCACCGCCTGCTTGTTATCCAGGAGCGAGCGCAATCCATATTGCGAGGCGTCGATCTGGATACGCGCGACATCGCCCAGCCGCGTGACGACGCCGTTCTCGCGCTTGACGACGATCTGCGCGAATTGCTCCGGATCGCTCAGCCGTCCGTCCACATTGATCGGCAGCTGCAGCTTTCCGGCCTCGCCATATGGTGGGCCATTGATGACGCCAGCGGCGACCTGCACATTCTGCTTGCGGATCGCGGCCACCACATCGTCGGCGGTCATGTTGCGCTCGGCGATCTTCTCCGGGTTGAGCCAGATACGCATGGCGTAATCGCCGGAGCCGAACAGCTGCACGGCGCCCACGCCTTCGATCTTGGCGAGGCGGTCTTTGACGTTCAGCACCGCATAGTTGCGCAGATAAAGCATGTCATAGCGGCCATCCGGCGAATTCAGATGCACCACCATGGTAAGGTCTGGAGAACTTTTCGTCGTGGTGACACCGAGCGCCTGCGTCACCTGCGGCAGACGCGGTAATGCCTGGTTGACGCGGTTCTGCACCATCTGCTGCGCGAGGTCTGGATTGGTGCCGATCTTGAAAGTGACGGTGAGCGTCAGCGTGCCGTCGGATGCGGCCTGCGAGAACATGTAGAGCATGTTCTCGGTGCCGTTGATCTGCTCTTCCAGCGGCGTCGCCACGGTCTGCGCGATCACGTTCGGATTGGCGCCGGGGAACTGCGCCTTCACCACCACGGACGGCGGCACCACTTCGGGATATTCCGAAATCGGCAGACCCCTCATCGCGATCAATCCGGCCAGGAAGATCACGATGGAGATCACGCCCGCGAAGATTGGGCGATCGATGAAGAATTTGGATAGACTCATGGCATTCGCCCCGAAGACGTTTTCAGAAAATGGATCAGTGACGGGTTAGCGCGCGGCCAGCTTCCGGCGGACTTCGAGGCTGGCCAGATGCGGCTCCACCGCCGCGCCCGGCTGCACCTTCATCAACCCGTCGAGGATGATCTTGTCGCCGGGGTGCAGGCCTGAGGTAACGACACGCTCGCCGGCCACTTCCCGGCCCAGCGCCACTTCACGGAAATCCGCCTTGTGGTCTTTGCCGACGACGAAGACGAAGCGCTTGCTCTGGTCGTTGCCCACCGCGTCTTCCGGCACGAGGATCACCTTGCTGTCAGCGGCGCTGGCCAGCTTCACCGAGACGAACATGCCCGGCACCAGCGCGCCATCGGTGTTGGCGAAGCCCGCGCGCGCGCGGATCGTGCCGGTGCCGGTCGCGATCTTGTTGTCGAAGCTTTCGATGGCGCCTTTGTAAACATGATCGCGGTCGCCCTGCACCGTGAGCTCGACGGGAATCTTCTGTTCCTGCGCCTTTGTGGTGGCATAGGCGCGCACGGTGTCCAGATAGGTCTGCTCGTCGACATCGAAATCGGCATAGATGCCGTCGCCGGAAACAACGCTGGTCAGCAGCGGCGCGGTCGGCCCGGTCTGCACCAGATTGCCGACGGTGAGTTCCGCGCGGCCAACGCGGCCAGCGATCGGCGCTTTCACATAAGCATGATCGAGATCGAGCTTGGCCTGCGCGAGCTGAGCCTGCGCGGACTGGATCGCCGCTTCGGCGACACCAGCCGCATTTACGCGCTGGTCATAATAAGTGCGCGCGATGGCCTGCATACCGACAAGCGCCTTGGCGCGCGCCAGATCGGTGCGGGCGAAAGTGGCATTCGTGTTCGCCGTCGCCAGATCGGCTTTGGCCTTCGCCACCGCCGCTTCATAGGGACGCGGATCGATGACGAAGAGAACATCGCCGGCCTGAACCTGCTGCCCGTCCTTGAAACGGATTTCGGTGATGCGGCCATTCACTTCGGGGCGAACATCGGCGGAATCGACCGCGGTCATCCGGCCTGAAAACTCCGACCAGAGGCGGACATGCTGGGGTGCTACGGCGGCGACGGTCACCGGCACAGGGGCTTGGGCGGCATCGGTGGGTGGGGTACTGGCGGAGGCATGCCAGACGGCAAGGCCCAGCCCGCCCAGCAGAACAACCACGGCGACCCCAAGAAATTTCTTGTTTTTCAAAGCCTTAAGGCTTTCCAGCGGCGCGGACACCGGCTGGAACTTCTCGGGCTTCATCAGGTCAGCAATATGGGACATCGGTCATTCCCCTATAGTTTTGTAGCGAACGCTACGGATATAGGGGCTGGATTGAGACCGTCAAGGTCATTATGTATCATCCGATACAATAAAAAAGGAATGCCCGATGAGGACGGGTCGGCCCAGAGGATTTTGCATAGACACCGCGCTCGATCGCGCGATGACGGTTTTTTGGCGCAAGGGCTACGAAGGCGCTTCGCTTGCCGATCTCACCGAAGCAATGGGCATCAATCCCCCCAGCCTCTACGCGGCTTTCGGCAACAAGGAAGGTCTCTTCCGTGCCGTATTGGAACGCTATGACGAGCGCCGCAAGGGTCTGATGGACAAGGTCCTCACCGCGCCGGATGCAAAATCCGTGGCCCGGCTATTCCTGGAAGGCGTGGCGGAATTCACCGTCGATACCGAAGGCCGCAATCCGCCGGGATGCCTGCTGGTGCAGAGCGGTTTGTCCTGCTCCGATCAGGATATTCCCGACGCGCTGGCGCAGCATCGCGCAGAAAAAGAGAAAGCCCTGCGCGAGCGTTTCGAGCGCGACCGCAAAGACGGCGGTCTTCCTAAAAGCGCCGATCCCGCGGCCCTCGCGCGTTATCTGGTTGCGATGGCCAATGGCATGTGCGTGCAAGCCGCCGCCGGCGCGACCGCAAAAGAGCTGCACGACGTGGTGGAACTCGCCCTCATGGCGTGGCCGGAAGCAGAGAAAAAGCCCGCGAAAAAGCTGCAACGCGCGGTGTGATCGTTTCACCCTTCGCTCCCGCATAAGGGCTTTGCACATTGCGCAATCTGCTCAGCTTGAATTCTTAGCGGTCGTTACATAAATCCAGCCCTAGAGAGATTTCTTTGCGGCGCACCCTTGGGGAGTGCACCCGGATCGAGGGCGTTATGGCAGCAGACCTTTCTTTTTCCGTGTTCACCGCGTGGGTGTTGGCGAGCTTGTTCGCTTTGAGCGCACTCGTTCATTTGGCTGGTCCGCGGTTCGTCCGCGAGGCTTATGACCGTTGGGATTTTCCCCCGAAATTCTACCGCGTCACGGGCATCGTCGAATTGCTGGCAGCGGCATTCCTGGCCGATCCCATCACCCGCATCTGGGGCGTGGCGCTTGCGGCGCTGACCATGTTCGTCGCCGTCGTCACCCTGCTCAGCAACAAGCAATATGCCTATACCGTGCCGGGCATCGTCGTGATGGTTGCGCTGATCCCCGCGTCGCTGTCGGCCGGGTTCTAGAATTCCAATATCAAATCGAGCCCGCGTGGTCCGGCAGGACTGCGCGGGCGAGACTCATTGTAGAGTCAGGATAAGCGGCGCGGCGTTTCGCGCTGTGGCAATGTATCCAATCTAATACCAATATAGATTCGCCGCCCCCAATAAATCTATAAAAATTCCGACCTTTTTCTTGCGAAGGGAGTATGGTATTTAATTGGTCCTAACGTAATTTGAAAGCTGGTTTGCGCCGGAAAGGCTGACTTTGGCTTCGCTTCTTTCCCTCATCGGCAGCTTGGACGGGGCGAACAGTCTTCCGCTTTACCAGCAGCTTCAGCGTGGTCTTCGGCAAGCCATCGCGGAAAAAGCATTGCAGCCTGAAGACGCTCTGCCGCCCGAGCGCGATCTGGCCGAGGAATTCGCCGTGTCCCGCATCACCGTCCGCAAAGCGCTGGATGGCTTGGTGTCCGAAGGCTTGCTGACCCGCCGCCAGGGTTCCGGCACATTCGTCTCGGGCCGAGTGGAGAAAAACTTCTCCAAGCTCACATCCTTCACCGAGGACATGATCGCGCGCGGGCGCGTGCCCACCAGCACATGGCTGCGCAAATCGCGCGGCACGGTAACGCCCGAAGAATCGATGACGATGGGGCTCAGTCCCGGCACGCCGGTCTATCGTTTCCATCGCCTGCGCTTCGCGGATGAAGCGCCGATGGCGCTGGAATATTGCACGGTTCCCGCTTTCTGCCTTCCGTCCATCGATGCGGTGCAGTCCTCGCTCTATGTGGCGCTGGAGAAAAGCGGTTATCGCCCGGCGCGCGCCTTGCAACGCTTGCGTGCCGTGCTCTTCTCCAATGAGCAGGCGCAGCTTCTGCATGCGCATGAACGCGACGCCGGGTTGCTTGTGGAACGCCGTGGGTTCCTTCGCGACGGGCGCGTTGTCGAATTCTCGCAATCCTACTATCGTGGCGACACATACGACTTCGTGGCCGAACTCAACACGTCGGAACAGAGTTCATGAGAGCCACCGGGCGCTTTTGCGCAAACGAATAGGAGCGGCGATGGCTGCCGGACTCCATCCTGTCATCGAAGAAATCACCGCGCGGATCGCCGCGCGCAGTCGGGATAGTCGCGCCGAGTACCGCGCCCGCATGGAAGAAGCGCGCAACGCGGGCCGCGCGCGCGGGCATCTGGATTGCGGCAACATCGCCCATGCCTGCGCCGCGCAAGACGCCACGGACAAAGGCAAATTCCTCACCGGCGCGCTCAATATCGGCATCGTCACGGCCTATAACGACATGCTGTCGGCACATCAGCCGTTGGCGACGTACCCCGACATCATCAAGCAGGCCGCACGCGATGCGGGCGCAACGGCACAAGTCGCCGGCGGTGTTCCCGCGATGTGCGATGGCGTCACGCAGGGACAGCCGGGTATGGAATTGTCGCTGCTGTCGCGCGACGTGATCGCACTCGCGACTGCAGTGTCGCTCAGTCACAATGCTTTCGACGCCGTGCTTTGCCTCGGCGTCTGCGACAAGATCGTGCCAGGGCTTTTGATCGGCACACTCGCTTTCGGACATCTGCCGGTTCTGTTCGTGCCCGCGGGGCCCATGAGCTCGGGCCTTTCCAACAAAGAGAAAGCGCACGTGCGCGAGGCCTTCGCGCGCGGCGACGCCAGCCGCGACGAGCTTCTGAAAGCGGAGTCGCGCTCCTATCACGGGCCGGGCACCTGCACATTCTACGGCACCGCCAATTCCAACCAGATGCTCATGGAAATCATGGGCCTGCACATGCCGGGTACCGCCTTCGTGCAGCCGGGAACAGAATTGCGCGATGCGCTTACGCGGGCCGCTGCAAAGCAGGCTGTGACGCTGGCGAGGGACGGACGCGGCGCGATGGCCGATGTGATCGACGAACGCGCCATCGTGAACGGCGTGGTCGGCCTCATGGCAACAGGCGGATCGACCAATCACACGCTGCATTTGCCTGCCATCGCGCGCGCTGCCGGAATCTTGTTGGAATGGGAAGATTTCGATGAAATCTCCAAAGTGACGCCGCTTCTGGCGCGCGTCTATCCTAATGGTCCGGCGGACGTGAACCATTTCCACGCAGCGGGCGGCATGGGCTTTCTCATCCGCGAATTGCTGAACGCCGGTTTGTTGCATAGCGATGTCGTCACCATCGCTGATGACGGGTTGCAAAGCTATACGCAGGAACCATTTCTGAAAGACGGCACGCTTGCCTGGCGCGATGCACCTGCCGCTTCGCATGACACCGAAATTCTCAGGCCCGCGAACGATCCGTTCCAGAACGATGGCGGATTGAAGTTGCTCACCGGCAATCTCGGCCGTGCGGTGATTAAGGTGTCTGCCGTTTCGCCGGGGCATCGCGTCGTCGAAGCACCGGCGCGGATCTTTCACAGCCAGGAAGAATTTTTGCAGGCCTTCAAGAAAGGCGACATAAACGGAGACGTAATCGCCGTGCTGCGCTTTCAGGGGCCGAAAGCGAACGGCATGCCGGAGCTGCACAAGCTCACCCCGCCGCTCGGGGTGTTGCAACATAAGGGATTCCAGGTCGGCCTCGTCTCGGATGGCCGTATGTCCGGCGCATCCGGGCGGATCCCGGCAGCGATCCATCTGACGCCCGAAGCGCAAGACGGCGGAGCGATTGCGCGGCTCCGCGACGGCGACGTGATCCGCATTGACGGCAATTCGGGAACGCTCATGGTGAAGATTGCGCAGGATGAATTGATGCGCCGCGACCTCGCCATCGACCACGCCGCGCATCACGGCACCGGCCGCGAGTTGTTCACCACATTGCGCAAGGGCCTGAGTGGCGCGGACCAAGGCGCCAGCATTTTCGGGAGCGCGGCGTGAGCAAAGACGTTGCCTCTATCCTGTCCGTAGCGCCCGTGATCCCCGTGCTCACCATCGCGCGCGCCGCCGAGGCCGCGCCGTTGGCGCGCGCACTGGTCGAAGGCGGATTGACGGCGCTGGAAGTCACGCTACGCACCGACGCCGCGCTGGACGCAATATCCGCCATCGCACGCGATGTCCCGCAAGCGATTGTCGGCGCGGGAACGGTGTTCGCCGCTGCTGATCTGCGAAACGCGCGCGACGCCGGCGCACAGTTCGCAGTGTCGCCCGGTCTCACCGAGAAGCTCGCCAACGAAATGTCGATCCTGCCGCTCTTGCCGGGCGTGGCGACAGCCTCGGAGATCATGCGCGGCCGCGAGTTCGGCTTCACCCACTTCAAATTCTTCCCCGCGGAATCCTCCGGCGGTGTCGCGGCGCTGAAATCCTTCGCGGGACCGTTCGCGGATGTGCGCTTCTGCCCCACGGGCGGCATCACCGCCGAAACCGCGCCTGCCTATCTCACCCTGAAAAACGTATTGTGCGTCGGCGGCAGCTGGATGGTTCCACAAGCTATGATCGATGCACAGGATTGGCGCGGCGTTGCCAAGCTCGCGCGCGAGGCGGCCGGCCTCCGTTCTGGACAAGGAGGACGATCATGAGAGCCTTCATCATCGGCATGATGTGCATGGCCGTCAGTGCGACGGCGGCCCTGGGCGATAACGGATCGCGCTGGGCGTCGCAGCAGGATGGCAAGACCTGCCTGCGCACCGATCACATCCAGCGCAAACTGGTGCCCGACAACAAGACCGTTCTTTTCCAGATGGACGATGGCACGACGTGGAAAAACACGTTGCAGAAGACCTGCCCCGGCCTGACGCTGGCCAGCGGTTTCGAGATGACGGTGCGCACGAATTATGTCTGCGCGAACCAACAGCCCATCCGCGTTATCGGCGCGGGCAATACGTGCTATCTGGGAGACTTCGCGCAGGTGCCCTCGAAGCCATGACGCCAGCCGAACGCCTTTCTTCCGCCAAGCAACATTATGAATTGGCGGTGGCGGCGCATCGGCGGGACAAGCTGGCGGAGGCCGGGCGGCACTACGGCGAAGTGCATCGGCTGTTTCCCGAACACCCCGGCGCGTTGCACGGGCTGGGCCTGATCGCGTTGCGTGAGCACCACTATCCGGAGGCGGTCGATCACCTTCAGCAGGCGTGCAGAGCTGCCCGGGACAATTCGGCCGTTCGCTGCGATCTCGGGCACGCGTTGTTGGCGCTGGGGCGATATGAAGAGGCGCTTTCCAGCTTTCGCGCCGTACTCCGCGCGCAGCCGGGCAACATCGCGGCACTCTCCGGGGCCGGAGATGCGCTGAATATTCTGGGACGCACCGAGGAGGCGCTCACCGTTTTTCGGAAGATTCTTGCGATCGATGCGAACAATGCCGCCGCGCATTTCGGCACGGCCAACGCGTTGCTCCAATCCGGCGAAACCGCGGAAGCGCGCGCGGCGCTTGAACGCGCCATCGCCCTGGCGCCGAAATGCGCTGCGTATCATCGCACCCTGGCGGAGATGGCGCGGTTTGAAGACGGCGATCCACGCCTTGCCGCGCTGGAAGCGTTGGCCCGAGAAGAGCAAAGTCTACCGGACGAACAGAAAGCCGAGCTCCATTTTGCGCTGGCGAAAGCCTATGACGACCTGAACCGGAACGATGACGCCTTCGCACATCTCGAAAAAGGGAACAGGCTCCGGCGCAAGCTGATCGCTTACGATGAACGCCTCGTTGCGGATTTCTTCGCGGATCTGCCGACGAGATTCACGGCCGAACGCCTGCAACGCCGCGCAGGAGATATGTCCGATGTCCCCATCTTCGTCATCGGCATGCCGCGCTCGGGCACCACGCTGGTCGAGCAGATTCTATCGAGCGACGCTTCCGTGCTCGGCGCAGGCGAACTGTCCCATGTGCAGAACATGATCGCGGAAGACTTTGCCGGAAAGAATTACCCGCGCGATGCCGCGACACTGCCGGACGTCGCGCTTGCCCGATTTGGAAAAGAATATCTGCGCAGGCTTGGCGAGCTACCCGCCGGCATAAAGCATGTGGTCGACAAGTTTCCCGGTAACTTCCAGCATATCGGGCTGATTCATCTGGCATTGCCAAACGCCAAGATCATCCATGTGCGGCGCGACCCGATAGATACCTGCTTCTCGTGTTATTCGAAGCTCTTCCTGAACGGACTGAACTACACTTACGACCTTGGCGAGCTTGGCCGCTATTACCGGATGTATGACGCGCTGATGGCGCATTGGCGCAGCGTGTTGCCCGAAGGCGCGATGCTGGAGGTCCAATATGAAACGCTGGTGGGCGATTTCGAGAACGAGGTGCGGTGCATCGTGGACTATAGCGGCCTCGCATGGAACGAGCGCTTCCTGTCATTCCATCGCAACGAACGCGCCGTGCGCACACATAGCCGGTCGCAAGTGCGCCAGCCGCTGTTCACAACCTCGATCGGGCGCTGGCGGCGTTACGAGGCCCATTTGAAGCCTCTGCTCGACGCGCTCAATCAGCGAGCCTGAGCGTTTTTCCGTTCGTCATTGAGCTTTTCCGCCACCGCGTCCGCTGACGGTCCGATCACCAGATGGATGCTGTCGGGCTTGGGCGAAACGACACCGCGCACGCCCAGCGCGCGCAGGCGGCTTTCATCGATGCCTTCGCCTTTCACCACCGAAACGCGCAAACGGCTGGAGCAGGTTTCCACTTTCAGCACATTGGCTGGACCACCGAGCGCTAGCAGAAGCGCGTGTGTGTCCGTCACCGTCGGCGCCAGAGCGGCTTTTGCTGTCTCCGGCTTTGTATCTTTAACAGCGGCGCTCGGCTTTGCTGCGCTGCGCGGCGCCGTCGGCTGCGCGGCGCGGATTTCGCCGGCCACTTGATCGGCGACGGGACCCAACACCACCTGCAATGCATTGGCGGAAGGCCGCACGATGCCGCGTGCGCCGAGCGCCTTCAGTGCTCGCTCGTCCACTACCCTGCCATCGGCGAGGATCAGGCGCAGCCGGGTGGTGCAGGCATCGACGCTGACAAGATTGGCTACTCCGCCCAGCGCTTCGATGTAAGCGTGACCGCGCGAAGTTTCGGCGGCGATGGCGTCGGCCACGGCCTCGCTCTCATCCTCGCGGCCCGGCGTTTTCAGGTTGAAAGCACGGATGGCGAAGCTGAACAGGCCATAATAGAGCGCGAAATACACCGCCCCGACGGGGAGAAGCCACAACGGCCGCGTCGCCTTGCCGAAGTTGATCACATAGTCGAACAAGCCCGCGGAAAAGCCGAAGCCCAGGCGCACACCCAGAATATCCATCAGCGCCATCGCGGTGCCGGTCAGCACGGCGTGAATCGCGTAGAGCAGTGGCGCCAGGAACATGAAGCTGAATTCGATGGGCTCCGTCACGCCGGTGAGAAACGCGGTGAGCGCCATCGACAGCAGCAAGCCGCCGATCTCTGCGCGGCGCGACGGCAACGCGGCGTGATACATGGCCAGGCACGCGGCGGGCAGACCGAACATCATCACCGGAAAGAAGCCGCTCATGAATTTTCCGGCCGCGGGATCGCCCGCGAAGAAGCGGTGCAGATCGCCTGTGGTACCGTGATAATCGCCGACGATGAACCAGGCGAGATTGTTGATGATGTGATGCAGCCCGGTGACGATGAGTAGCCGGTTCAGCACGCCATAGATGAAGAGGCCCCAATCGCCCGCGCCGACCACGGCGGCGCTGAGTGCATCCATGCCGTTGGAGATATATTGATAACCGAGACCGAGAATGGCGGCGATGATCACACCCGCCGCGCCGCTGGCGATGGGCACGAAGCGGCGGCCTCCGAAGAACGCCAGATAATCCGGCAGCTTGATATTGCTGTAGCGATTGTAGAGCCAGCCCGCGACGAGACCGGAGATAATGCCGACCGGTACACTGACCTTCGCCATCGCAGCAGTCTTATAGGCGTCGGACGCCAACGCCTGCGCGGCGGCGGGCAATCCCGCCAGCGTCGATGCGGGAACGGCAATCAACGCCTTGGCACCTTCAGTGATGATGAGAAAACAGACGACACCGGCGAGCCCCGCCGCGCCGTGGTTCTCGCGCGCGAGGCCCACCGCGACACCGATGGCGAACAGCAAGCCGAGATTGTTGAAGATGGCATTGCCGGCGGCGGCAATGAACGGCAATGCGTTGTGCACATTCGCGCCGACGCCCATTGCATCCCAGATGTCGGGTTGCCCGAGCCGCAGCAGGATGGCGGCGACCGGCAGCACCGCGATGGGCAGCATGAGCGCGCGGCCCAGCGGCTGGAGTTTCTCGGCGATGTTCATGCGATCCTCCTCACGAGGCGCTTGTCAGATATTTGGCGGCGACGGCGCGAACGGCGTCCGCGGAATCTTGTTGCAAGGCTTCCTGGGCGGCAGCCCGTGCGGTTTCCAGCGATACGCCGCGCACCGCTTCCTTCACGCGCGCGATAGCAGCAGCCGGCATCGACAATTCGCGCACGCCGAGGCCGATGAGCAATCCCGCCGCCAACGGATCGCCCGCCAGCCCGCCGCACACGGCGACTGAGCGCTTATGCGCCGTACCGCCCTGCGCCGCCTGTGCGATTAGTGAGAGCACGGCGGGATGGAAAGCATCGACTTGCGCGGCGAGCTGCGCATTGGTGCGGTCCATCGCCAGCGCATATTGCGTGAGATCGTTGGTGCCGATGGAGAAGAAATCCGCTTCACGCGCCAACTGCGCGGAAAGCACGGCGGACGCCGGCGTTTCCACCATGATGCCAAGCTGTGGTCGCGCCCCTTGGCCCTTATGCAATTCATCCAGCATCGCGCGCACGTTGCGCAACTCGGCAGCGGAGGCGATCATCGGCAGCATGATGCGGACCGGCGATGTGACGCGCAGGATGGCGGCAAGTTGTGTCTTCAATAGGTCGCTACGCCACAATCCGGCGCGGATGCCACGCAGGCCGAGCGCCGGGTTCTCCTCCGGCGGCAGCGGCAGATATGGCACCGGCTTGTCGCCACCGATATCGAAAGTGCGGATCTTGAACGGGCGCCTGCCCAGCGCATCGGCGATGGCCTGATAGGTTTTCGCCTGCTCGTCTTCCGATGGCGGGGTCTCGCGATCGAGAAAAAGAAATTCGGTGCGCAGCAAGCCGCAACCTTCGGCACCTGCGGCGACAGCAGCGGCAGCCTCTTCCGCACCGGCGCCGAGATTGGCGAAGATCTCGATACGCGTCCCATCTGCGGTGCGGCAATCTTCAAGCGCGTGCGCACGCGCGGCAGCTTCGTTCTTCGCGCGGCTTGCGATCTTTGCGCGCACCTGTTCTAGCAAGGCAGCATCAGGATCGATGTGGAGGAGCGCCGCATCGGCATCACAGAACAATGCCGTGCCTTCCGCGATATCGAGAACACCGGCCACGCTCACCAGCGCCGGCACACCCATGCCGGCTGCAAGAATGGCGACATGCGAGGTCGGCCCGCCCTGTGCGGTGCAGAAGCCAGCGATCTTTCCAAGGCCTGCCAGTTCGGAGGGCAGAAGCTCGTCCGCGATCAGAATCGCATCCGCCGGAATGTCTTTTGCTGAAAGACCGGCCTCGCCGTTCAATGCCGCCATCACCTGGCGTTCCAGATCGACCAGATCGCCCACGCGCTCGCGCATGCGCGCGTCGTCGATAACTTTGAAGGCTTGCGCATAAGCCCGGATGGCCCCACGCCACGCGAAGGCGGCGCTCTTGCCCGCCTCGATCGCGCCGCGTGTCGCCCGCGTGAGCTCAGGATCATCCAACAGCGCCAGATGCGCACCAAGAATTTCACGCTGCTCGCGGTTTCCCGCTGACGCAAGGCTGCCAAGGCGTGCGCGCACTTCGGCGAAAGCATTCTTCAGCGCCGCGGCCTCGTGGGCGATGCCTTTGCCCTCCTCCGCCACCGCGAAATCAGAAACCTTCAGAAGAACCGCGCGGCCGATGGCGAGTCCGGGCGCGCCGGTTACGCCGCGCAATGTGTTCGGCGGAAGCGGTGTGGCGGTGATGGACGCAACCGGCATTGCGGGGGCCGGCGTTTCCGGCGCCTCGCTGATGCCGTTCGCGATCAGATCGGCCAGCGAATCGACGGCTGACTGCGCGTCGGAACCGCGGGCGATGATCGTCACACGCTCGTCCTTGCGGATGCCCAGCGACATCAGCGCCACGATGCTCTTGGCATTGACCCGGCGGTCGCGCGCCGAAAATTCGATCTCCGCGTCGAACCGTTTCGCCGCGTTAGACACGACGGCGGCGGGCCGCGCGTGAATGCCGTGCGCCAGGCGCACGACGACGTCGCGCGACGTTTCCTCATCGCCGCCTGCCACGGATGCCTGTTCCGCGAGCGGCTTCAATTCCATGAGAAATTCGCCCAGCCCGGTTTCGCGGTCGATGCTGCGGCGAATAATGGAGAACGCCTCGCCATTGGTGATGACCACCGGCGAGATCAAGCTCTTTGCTTTTCCCGCCAGAAAATCCAGATCGAAGGTGATGAGCGGATCGCCGGTGCGCACGGCGTTTCCTTCGCGCACATGGGTGATGAAGCCTTGCCCGTGCAGCGCCACCGTCTCCAACCCGACATGGATAAGAATCTCCGCGCCGTTGCCCGCGCGCAGCGTTACCGCATGGCGCGCGACCGAGATGACCTGCGCATCGCAAGGCGCGTGCACCGTCGCGTCGGTGGGGTCGATGGCAATACCATCGCCCAGAATTCGCTCGGCGAAAACCGGATCGGGCACCTCTTCGAGGGGCGACACCCAGCCCTTGATCGGCGCGACAAGCGTGAGATTGGACATGCCCTAATGCTCCGGCACCAGCGTCACCGTGTGCAGCGCCCAGTATGGATCAAGCTTCGCCCTGGTGAAGACAAAACAAAGGTCGTGAACGCCGGTTTGCGGCGAAAACGCACCCTGAACCTCACTAAGACCGACATCCACGCCCGGATGCGGCATGGGCAGAACCGCGATCTTCGCGCCTGTGCAGCTATCGAGATGGACTTCGAGCTCGCCATCGGGTGTAGCGGGGGGGCGCATTACGACCTTCTCGACGTCCTTGCCGATCTGGAAATTGAACGGCAATTGGCCCGCCAATGCATGGATCGATGCGATACCGGTCAAATCCACCTTGTGCCAGATCCAACAGGGATCGAGCACGTCGACAAGAAACACGGGGCGCTTGTCGGTGAGCGGTGCCGCGCCTTCGATGGAGAGCGCGATGGCGCGCTTGCATAGATCGAGTTCGTGGCTGTCGCGTGTGAAGGAATCGGCGGGCGGCGGTGCGTCATGCGCACCGGCAGGCAACAAATGATTGGCCTGCGGCAAGTTCATTGCGGCGTAACGATTGAGTTCCTCCGGCATGCGCGCGCGAAAATCGTCCCAATCATGGTGCGCGGCGGGCGACCAGCCAAGTTCGGCAAGCGCGGCGGCGCGCGGAAACGCGGCGTAGCCGACATTGTCCTGCTCGCGGATATGCTCGGTCCAGATATTGGCCTGTACGCCAATGATGTGCTTGCCCTGATCGTCCGTCAGCGCCGCCGGCACGGGATCGAAGGCATACACATCGCCCAGCGTTTCGATTTGTGCGCGGCCGGACGGTTCGTCGGGGCCTTCCGCCTGCCGGTTGTCGAAATAGAGAACCGGCGCGGGCGACAGCACGGCGTCGTGACCGGCTTTCGCGGCGATGATGGCGCCGCTGATACCGCGCCAAGATGTAATCGTCGCGTCCGGCGGAATGCCGCCCTGCAAAATCTCGTCCCAGCCGATCAGCTTGCGATGATGCGCTGCCAGGAATTGGCCGATGCGCGCGATAAACCAGCTCTGCAGTGCGTCTTCATCCTTCAATCCGATTTCGTGGATTTTCTGCTGGATTCCCGGATTGGCTTTCCACTGATCCTTCACCGCCTCATCGCCGCCGACATGAATATAGGTGCTGGGAAACAACGCCATCGTTTCGGTCAGCACGTCTTCGAGGGAGCGAACGGTGCGATCATCGGGATTGTATAGGTAAGGAAATACACCCCAGTCGCTGGAAACCTGCGTCGGTGGATTCGGCACCGAAGCCAGCCACGGATAAGCGACGATGGCCGCTTCAGCGTGTCCCGGCATCTCGATCTCCGGCACGATGGTGATGTTGCGCGCCGTCGCATAGGCCACGATCTCGCGCACGTCCCCCTGCGTATAGAAGCCGCCATAGAGACGCGGCTTGCCGGTTTTGGGATCGATGTCCGCCTGTGCCGCCGCACCTGCGGGCACGCGCCATGCGCCGATCTGCGTCAGGCGCGGATAGCGCTTGATCTGGAGCCGCCAGCCCTGATCGTCGGTCAGATGCCATTGCAGGACATTGAGCTTCTCGCGCGCCATTGCATCGATAAAGGTCTTGATGAAAGTGGATGATTGAAAATGGCGTACTGAATCGAGCAGCACGCCGCGCCAAGCGAAGCGGGGCGCATCGTCGATCGCCAACGCGGGCAGCGTCACGCTATGCGTCTTGCCGCCGTTTTGTGTCATCAATTGCCACAACGTGACCGCGCCATAGAACAGTCCGGCCGTCTGGCTCGCGGAGATCGTGATGCCTTTGGGCGTGACGTCGAGCCGGTAGCCTTCTTTGCCCGTCGCGTCCGGATCGGCAAGCCGATGCAGCACAATGCCCTGCGTGCCAGGTTTCGCCGAAGGCACAAGCGAAAGCCCGCGGGCGTGGCGGATCAGATCGGCGAGATAGGCGGCAATGCGCGCGCCATCCTTGTCACCGCGGTCATAGCGAAGCGCCGTGCCGTCGGCCACGACGAAAGATCCGGCCTGCATCTGAATATGCGCGGGCCACGGCACAAGAGACAATGAAGGCTTGACGACACGCGGCGCTGTAGGCGCCACAACCGGCGGCGGCACGTTTTGGGCGCAGGCCGCGAGCGACAACACCAGCAGCCAGGCCGCGATGTTTCTCGTCGCTGTCGGAATACGCCCCGGCATGAACCTCGGTTGTCGCCGTTCCCGTCTCAAAAAAAGGGGCGGAGAATTTTCACTCTCCGCCCAACCTCAACAATGTGCCACGGGTATTCGCACATGTCGAACCAACCCGGCCGGAAGCCATGAACCGGCCGGAAGGGGAACCTCAGAATTTCACGCGTACGCCACCGAAGAGCTGGATGCCGTTGGTGTAGAACGCACGCGGCTGCGTCTCGGTGCCGGTATGATACTTCAACGTCTGGTTGGTCAGATTGAGCGCGTCGAAGGTGATCGCCGCGTAATCGGTCACGTTGAATTGAACCGACGCGTCCAGTGTGCCGTAGGAGTTCTGATATTCGTCGGAACTGCGGTCCAGACCCACCAGCATTCTGGAGCGGTAGTTGTACGACACGCGCACGCTCGTCCAGTCGTTCTCGTAATAGCCAATCAGGTTTGCCGTGTCCTTCGAGTCACCGACCAACGGTCCGCCGGCGTTGTCTTTGCCGGCTGCATAAGTGTAGTTGGCCTGGAACCCGAAGCCGCCCCAGATCGGCTGCTGCAGATTGATCTCGAAGCCCTGGTCATGACCGCTGGAATTGAACGGCCGGGTGATGTGGTAGGTCGAGTAAACCGGCACCGGGCTCATGCCCGTCAACGTCATATTTACATAGCTGGCATCGGACGTGGAATACGAAACGTAAGATGACAGGTCCATGTAGAAGAGGCTGAACGAGAACAGCGACTGCGGCCCGTAATACCATTCATAGCTGATATCGTAGTTTGCGGATTTGATCGGCTTCAAATCGGCGTTGCCCGCATTGCCGGTGAGATTGGTGTCCGTCAGCTGCACCGCGCCGCCAAGCGCGCTGTAGTCGGGACGCGCCATCGCCTCTGCCGCCGCAACACGCAGCACCATATCATCGGTGATATCCGCGCTCAGGTTCAGGCTGGGCAGGATATCGGTGTAGGTGTGGCTGACCTTGTTGGTGACATAACAGCCGAAATCGCTGTAGCTGCCGGTGATGCAACCGCCGCCGCCGTTGAGACCGTTTCCGTAATTGCTGACGTCATCCTTCGTATTGACGACGCGAACACCGAAATTGCCCTTCCAGCCCTTGCCGCCAACATTGGCCATCGCGTAACCGGCGGTATCCTTCTCTTCCACGGCGAAGCTGCCCGGCCAGTCGAAGCGGCCATTGGCCGGATTGGAGATGGCCGCGGGCGTCTGCGGATAGGAACGCCAGCTGGTGTTGTTATAGAGAAGCTTTTCGATCAGCGCCGTGTTGCCCATCGGCACATTCGTCAGCATGCCGGGGATCTTGAAGTTATCCGCGAAGTCGCTCGGATAGTTTGAATTGGAAACGTCACTGCCGATCGATCCGCCGTAGGAAACGCCGCCGTCCCACAGCACGGAAGTGCGCTTGTGATCGGCGTAACGCACGCCGGCCTTGATCGATGTGATCGGCCCCAGAGAAACCTGCTGCTCCGCGTCAGCCTGGATGTAGCCTTCTTTGTCCACGGCAGTCGAAACCGCGGTCCACGCCCAGTCATTGACGAGATTGGCCGCATTGGAGAGATCGACGCCCGGCACGGTGACGACGGCCACGCCCTTGGAGAAGTCATAGGTGCCGCCGGCAGTGCCCGGCGCAACCTCGCCTTCCCATGCCACCTGCGGATCGGTCCTGCCGGTACCTTTGCTGTAGCCGCCCTTTAAATGGACATTCAGGCTGTCGCTCGGATTCCAATCGGCATCGCCATTGATATACCAGGTTTCCGCTGCGCCGCCCGGACGCTGGATGAAGTCGGCGACGTAGGGCGTCGAGCCCGCTTTGACCGGGAAGACGGCCGAAACGATCGTGCCATTCTTGACGGTGTAGCTGGTCGGCGCGTTTGTGGTGAATTCTTTCGTACCCCAGAACATGTTGTTCTGATTGATGTTGCTCGCACCGAGATGCGAGTAGAAGCCCGTTGCCTTGAAATCGAGAGCGCTTGTCGGCTGCCACTCGGCGGTAACGCTGCCGCCTCGGCGAACGCGCTCCTGCTCGAACAGCGCCGATCCAATCAGCGTGGGATACATCAAACCGACGAGAGCCGGATTGGCAATGCCCGCTGCATCTCCGGCACCGACCGTCGCATAGCCGAGGAACTCCTGGCCGTCGCGGCGGATGTCACGCTTCTCGTAGAAGCCCTGCACCATGATGCCGAACGTGCCGGAGCCATTCTTCCAGTTCACGAGGCCATTGAGCTGCGGCGTGGTCTTGCCGCGCAACGTAGAATAGGCCCCCTGTACTTCGCCTTCGAACGTCCAGTCATCCTGGAATCCGAGGGGGCTGCGCGTCTTGATGTCCACGACGCCCGCCACGCCGCCTTCGACGAGATCGGCTTGCTGGCTCTTATAGACAACCGCTGTATCGACGATTTCCGACGGCAATAGCGTATAGCTGACGCTGCGGCCAACCGTCTGATACTGGTCGAGAATGAACCAGTCGCCATTGGCGATGGAGTGACCGTCGACCAGCGTCTGTGTCAGGCTGGGATTGGTGCCGCGGATCGATACGCGGTCGTTCTCGTCGAAGCCGCCTTCGCCGCTCGCCGCCGACACCGTGTTGACGCCCGGTACGCGCTGCAGCGCGTCGGCGACATTCTTGTCCGCAAACTTGCCGATGTCCTCGGCGGAAATTGCATCCACGATTGCGGTCGTATCGCGCTTGATCTCGATCGCATGTTCCATCGAGCCACGGATGCCCGTGACGACGACGGTCTCGATCTGATCGCTGCTCTGTGCGAATGACGGTGTTGCCGCAAGCGCGATCACGCTGACCGAACCCGCCAAAATTCCCCTAAAAGACATGCTCACCCCTCCCGTTGAGACTGCGGCCGCCGGAAGCCCTCCGCCCGGCGAACACCGCTATCGTGCTGTCACAAAATCCCGCTAAACACCAATGCAATGCCAATATAGAACCATTCTCCGATTGGGATGCCCTGTCAAGCCCATTATTCAACCCTCTGTCGGAGTTGACGGCAGGGCGGAGCATCGTGGTACTATATTGGTTCTATGTCAGCTTTAGGGCGGTATTGGCCGCTTTTCTTATGCCGCGGAACGCCGAGGAGAGAGCATTGCCCCCGCTTCTAGCCCTGATCGGCCAACTCGATGAAGCCGCGAGCCAGCCTCTTTATCTACAACTCCAGCGCGGCATCCGCCGCGCGATCGAGGAAAAACTGTTGACGGCGGAGGACGCGCTGCCGCCCGAACGCGACCTCGCCGAGCAATTCGCGGTGTCGCGAATCACGGTGCGCAAGGCGATCGATGGCCTGGTATCCGAAGGACTGCTTTCACGCCGCCAGGGTTCGGGGACATTCGTTTCCAACCGCGTGGAAAAGAATTTCTCCAAGCTGACGTCGTTCACAGAAGACATGATCGCGCGCGGGCGTGTCCCCACGAGCACATGGCTCAGCAAATCGCAG
>DASXHQ010000114.1:0-12385 GCA_036488415.1 Rhizomicrobium sp. | reverse complement strand
TGCAGCGCCTCGCCGGCAGCCGCACCCGTATCTGCTGCACGCGCAAGACCACGCCGGGGCTGCGGGCGCTGGAAAAATACGCGGTGCGCTGCGGCGGCGGTTTCAACCACCGCTTCGGCCTCGACGATGCCATTCTCATCAAGGACAACCATATCGCCGCCGCCGGTTCGATCACCAAAGCGGTGAAGGCCGCCCGCGCGGGCACCGCGCACATGGTCAAGATCGAGGTCGAAGTCGATACGCTCAAGCAACTCGAAGAGGCATTGAAGATCGGTGTGGGCACGATCCTGCTCGACAACATGCCGCCCGACACGCTGCGTAAGGCCGTGGACATGGCCAAAGGCCGCGCCGTGCTGGAAGCCAGCGGCAACATCACTGTCGATACCGTCCGCGCCGTCGCCGAAACCGGCGTGGACTACATCTCCTCCGGCGCGATCACCCATTCGGCAACCAATCTGGACCTTGGCCTGGATTTTTGAAGCGTTGCTCCACTCTCCTGTATTTCCACAGCGGCGGTCCCGAGACGTTGGCATCTGAGGCAATGGACTAGCGCGCCACCCTGCCCCAGACTGCGTCCAGATAACAACGAGGAAGCAGCCATGGATCTTCATCTCAAGAGCAAGAACGCCGTCATATTGGGCGGCACGCGCGGCATCGGGCGGGCGATCGCCGAAACATTGGCAGGCGAAGGCGCGAACATCGCCATCTGCGCGCGCAATGCCGATCAGGTGAAAGACGCCGTCGGGGAATTGAAATCCAAAGGCACGAAGGTCACCGGCGGTGCGGTGGACATTATGGATGGCGCAGCATTGAAAAGCTGGATCGCGAAAGCCGCCGGCGAGTTGGGCGGTATCGACATTCTTGTTTCCAATGCCGGCGCGATGGCGCGAGGCGCGGACCCGGCGTCATGGGAGTCCAACTTCAAGCTCGATGTTTTGGGCGCTGTGAACGCATTCGATGCGGCTTATCCGTTCCTAGAAAAAGCTGCGGCCGCGAACAAAGATGCGGCCTTCGTCATTATCGCGTCGGTCTCCGCCGCCGAGGCCGACAGCGCGGCGTCCTACGGACCCATCAAAGCCGCCCTGATCCACTACGCGAAGGGCCTGGCGCGACAGCATGCCAAGCGCGGCATCCGCACCAATGTCGTCTCGCCCGGCATGGTCTATTTCGAAGGCGGCGTGTGGAACATGGTCGAGAAGAATATGCCCGACTATTTCAAGCAGGCGATGGCGCGCAATCCGACCGGCCGCGCGGCGACACCGCAAGATATCGCCAATGCGGCGGTGTTCTTGGCGAGCCCAGCATCGTCCTACACCACTGGCGTGAATCTGCTGGTCGATGGCGCGATCAGCCGCCGGGTGAATTTCTGAGGTGGCGGGGAAAGCGCGGGGACGCAAATCCATCTTCATCACCGGTGCGGCCAGCGGCATGGGCCGGGAGACGGCCAAGCTGTTTCACGCCAAGGGCTGGTTCGTCGGCGCCTACGACGTGAACACCGACGGCCTTGCCACGCTGGCGCAGGAGGTCGGCAACGACAATTGCCACACCATGCGTCTGGACGTGACGAAGAAGGAGGATTTCGAGACCGTCGTCGCGGCGTTCGGCGAGGAAACCGGCGGCAAGATGGACATGCTCCATTCCAACGCCGGCATCGGCGAAAGCGGCTGGTTCGAGGACATTCCCTTTGAAGCGGCGTTGCGCGTGGTGCAGATCAATTTCATCGGCGTGATCGCCAGCATCTATGCGGCGCTGCCATTGCTGAAAGCGACGCCCAATTCGCTGGTGTTCATCACCTCGTCGTCGTCAGCCACCTATGGCATGCCGCGCATTGCCGTCTATTCGGCCACCAAGCATGGCGTGAAGGGACTGACGGAAGCGCTGTCGGTCGAGTTCTCGCGCTTCGGCGTGCGCGTGGCGGACGTGCTGCCGGGCTTGATCGACACCGCGATCCTGCGCAACACGCCCAACCGCACCGGCGACCAACCGAAGCCAACGGAGGATGAATTCTACGCAAACGTGCCGAAGAAAGGCATGTTCCGCCTGATGCCCGCCTCAGCGGTCGCGGATTGCGCCTGGAGCGCCTATCACAGCGACAAGCTGCACTGGTATGTGCCGCCAGACATCCGCAACATCGACATCATCAAGGCGCTGGCGCCGGGCTTCATGCGCAAGCAGATCGCCAAGCGGCTGCTCGGCGGCTTTTTCAGCGGCAAGAAGAACTAAGCCCCGCGCGTCGCGTAGTGGCGGTACGGCCGGTAGAAGATGTGGTGGCCGATTTGCGTCGTCCGCTCCATCGTGCCCGACCAGCCCGGCTGCACGTCTTCGGCATGGAAGGACAGTGCGCCGCCGGTCGTGCTGCCCAGCTGGACGATACCCGTGACTATCTGGAGCGCAAGGCGCTGCGTGCGACGCCAGACAGCGGAGGACTTGGGCTGCTCCATGATCCCGCCGCAGGTGAAGGAGAACTGGCAGCCGGTGTGGAGCTTGGAGCCTTCAAATACGACGCTGCAGATCGTGCGCGGATAATAGCCAGCGCGCATTCGGTTATAGATGACTTCGGCGATTGCCATTTGGCCGGCGCGACCTTCGCCGCGGGCTTCGTAATACATGGCATCCGCGAGGCAGTTTCCTTGTTGAAGAAACACCTGTGCAAGAAGCTCAGCCTGAGACGGGCTGATCGCCGAACCATTGAACTGGCCGCTGCCGGGCACATAGGCCACCTGCGTCGGATGCAGCTGCAGCACTCTCGTATCGGTCTTCACTGTGCGGACAGGGGCTGGCGCTGGCAACGCGGGAACCGGCGCATGGAACGCGGCAACCTTCTGCATCACAGACGCGTTGTGTTGGGTGTATGGTGCATAGGCGACTGCCGCCGCGGATAGCCCCAGCGTCAGGCAGATAGCGCTTGCAAGAACGCGATCTGCGCGCCGCAGCGTGGATTTCAATTTCCTGGACATGTGGGTACTCGGTTTCTCTCTTCGGATAAAAAAGGCGTTTCGATTTTTTATGTCGTCTCGTCGTTATTCCGAATGGCTCCCCTTGCCCCCTTTAGGCGTGCAGAGTTGATGCCCATGAAAAATGGAGTCGTCAAACAAAAATTTTATTCATCATGACTCTGAGTCATGTAAACGAGAAAAACCCAGGGTTTTCCTGCATCGTCCGTGTACGGACTATTCTGTTTTCGTGATAATTGTTAACACCGCCTGCGCGGCAGATAGACGCGCAATTGGCACGCGGAATGGTGAACACGACACATAATCCAATCCGGAGTCGTGACAGAAGCGGATCGAATCCGGGTCGCCGCCATGTTCTCCGCAGATGCCGAGCTTCAGATTTGCGCGCGTTTTGCGTCCACGTTCCGCCGCAATCTTCACAAGCTCGCCAACGCCATCGACATCGATGCTGACAAACGGATCGCGTGCGACCACGCCCTTGGAGAGATAATCGGTAAGGAATCCGCCGGCATCGTCGCGGCTCATACCGAGCGTTGTCTGCGTCAGATCGTTGGTGCCGAAGGAGAAGAATTCTGCAGTCTGCGCGATTTCGGCGGCGCGCAATGCGGCGCGCGGCAGCTCGATCATCGTCCCGATCATATATTTCGGGCTTTTCTTGCGTTCGGCCTTCACAGCATCGGCGACCTGTGCGATGCGATCCCGCAGCATGTCCAGTTCCATCTTGAAGCCGACCAGCGGAATCATAATTTCGAGCTCGACGGGTTTTCCGCCCAGCTCTTCCACGTTCAATGCCGCTTCCAGAATGGCGCGCGCCTGCATCTCGTAGATTTCGGGATAGGTGATGCCCAAGCGGCAGCCGCGATGACCGAGCATCGGATTGGATTCGTGCAGCGCGATCAATCGCGCGCGCAATTTCGCCGCCGTTGAACCGGCAGCCTTCGCCACTTCCGCGATCTCTTCATCCTTCTGCGGCAAAAATTCGTGCAATGGCGGATCGAGCAAGCGGATGGTGACGGGCAATCCTTCCATCACTTTGAAGATCTTTTCGAAATCGCCGCGCTGCATCGGCAGCAATTTCGCCAACGCCGCTTCGCGTTCTTTTTTTTCGTCCGCCAAAATCATCTGACGCACGGCGAGAATGCGATCCGGTTCGAAGAACATGTGTTCGGTGCGGCAAAGACCGATGCCTTCCGCGCCGAATTTGCGCGCGACTTCCGCATCGTGCGGCGTGTCGGCGTTGGTGCGGATCTTCAAACGGCGAATGGAATCCGCCCACCCCATCAACGTTCCGAAATCGCCGGTGAGTTCGGGCTGCAAGGTCGGCACGCGGCCTTTGAACACCTGCCCGCTGGCACCATCAATGGTGATGATCTCGCCGCGTTTGATGGTGTGCGGACCGGCCGTCATCGTCCCCGCCGGGATATCGATCTTGACCATCCCTGCCCCCGATACGCAGGGCCGCCCCATGCCGCGGGCGACCACCGCCGCGTGGCTGGTCATGCCGCCGCGCGCGGTCAGGATACCGCGGGCGGCATGCATGCCGTGGATGTCCTCCGGGCTGGTCTCTGTGCGGACCAGGATGACGTCGTGCCCATCCTTGGCCAGCTTTTCGGCCTCGTCGGCCGTGAACGCGACTTCGCCGGTGGCAGCGCCCGGAGACGCAGCCAAGCCGATGGCGATCTGTTCTTTCTCGGCTTTGGGATCGAGCGTGGGGTGCAGAAGCTGGTCCAGCGCCGCCGGCTCCACGCGGGAAACTGCGCCTCTTTTATCGATCAGCCCTTCGCGTTCCATATCCACTGCGATCTTGAGCGAAGCGGCGGCGGTGCGCTTGCCGGAGCGGGTCTGGAGCATGAAGAGCTTGCCTTCCTGCACCGTGAACTCCACGTCCTGCATGTCGCGATAGTGCGCTTCCAATTTTTTCGCGATCTCGTTCAGCTCGGCGAAGGTCTTAGGCAGCGCCTCTTCCATCGATGGTTTCTTGCCGCCTTGCCGCTCGCGCACGATCTTGCTGATCGGCTGCGGGGTACGGATGCCGGCGACGACATCCTCGCCCTGCGCATTGATGAGGAATTCGCCGTAGAGCAGATGCTCACCGGTCGAGGGATCACGGGTGAACGCAACGCCGGTGGCGGAAGTTTCGCCGCGATTGCCGAACACCATCGCCTGCACGTTCACCGCCGTGCCCCAATCGTCGGGGATGTGATACATGCGCCGATAGGTCTTCGCGCGCGCCGATTGCCACGATCCGAACACCGCGCCGACCGCGCCCCAAAGCTGATCGTTCACATCGTCCGGGAAGGGCTTGCCCAATTCGTCCTTCACATGCGCCTTGTAGCGCTCGGCAATGCGCTTCAGGTCTTCGGCTTCGAGCTCCGTGTCGTGCTCATAGCCTTTGTCCTCTTTCTCCTGATCGAGGATTTCCTCGAACGCGCCATGCTCCAGCCCCAGCACCACGTTGGAATACATCTGGATGAAGCGGCGATAGCTGTCATAGGCGAAGCGCGGATTGCCGGTGAGCTTGGCAAGGCCTTCGGTGGCTTCCGGATTGAGGCCCAGATTCAGCACCGTATCCATCATGCCGGGCATGGATACGCGCGCGCCCGAGCGCACGGAAACCAGCAGCGGTTTCGCCGGATCGCCCAGCGTGCCTTCCGCAATCTTGCCCACAGTGGCGAGCGCGGCCTCGACATCGGCCTTCAGCGAGGACGGGTAGGTTTCGCCGTTCTTATAGTAATGCGTGCAGACCTCGGTGGTGACGGTGAACCCTGGCGGCACCGGCAGGCCCAGATTGCTCATCTCGGCTAGGTTCGCGCCCTTGCCGCCGAGCAGGTTCTTCATGGCGGCCTCGCCCTCCGCCTTGCCGTTGCCGAAGCTGTAAACCCATTTCGTCATAGCGCGCTGCCTACCCAACAAAAGCTGTCATGGCCCGCGAATGCGGGCCACCCAGCTGATCTAGAACACCAATTCATACCCCTTATCTCAAGCCATGATTGCGCGTCACAGTTCCCTGCGGCGTTTGTCCCCAACTGGGTGGCCCGCATTCGCGGGCCATGACAATGTGTTTGCCGGTTCCACGCTAGCGATTCACACAGCAAAGAGAGTCCAATGGACGCCCAACTCATCATCGAGCCGATGGCCGCGCTGGCGGCGTTGACCTTCTTCGTTCTCCTGTTCGTGCCGGCGATGCGGATGGGCCGCAAAGCCAGCCCGCAGGACAGCGCCACGGGCGACATCCCCGGCGGCCTCTCCAATCCCAATTTCGCGGACCTGCTGGAGATGCCGGTCCTGTTCTATGTGATCTGCGTGATCCTGCTGGTAACCAGCCGGGTGGATATGCTGTTCCTGTGGCTGGCGTGGATCTACGTCGCCCTGCGCGCCACCCACAGCGCGGTGCATCTGACCTATGACAATTTTCACCACCGCATGGTGCTCTTCGCGCTAAGCAATTTCGCGGTGTTCCTGATGTGGCTGTTCTTCTTCATTGAGCCGGTGAGCCAGACATAGCGCCGCGTCCGGCGCCGGGGTATCGTCGCGCCGCAATCCTTCAACGGAGCTTGGCATGGCATTGCGCAAATTCATGATCGAACGCGACATCCCCGCCGTCGGCACATTCGAGCGCGAGCAACTCAAGGGCGCCGCCGCACAATCCAACAAGGTGCTGAAGGAACTGGGCCCGGATATTCAGTGGCAGGAAAGCTATGTCGCCGGCGATAAGACGTTCTGCGTCTATCTGGCGAAGGACGAAGACATGATCCGCAAACACGCCGAGATGAGCGGCTTCCCCGCCACCAAGATCACCGAAATCCGCAAGATGATCGACCCGACCACGGAGCGCGACGGGGCTTAAGCGCCCGTCGACACCTTATCGAGGCCTTCCAGAACCGCGGACCAGTTCTTCTCGAACTGTTCGCGGTTCTTGGTATCGGACTCTTTGACGGTGCCGTCGAGATTGGATTGCGTCAGCGTCACTTTCGTCTTGCTGCCCTCCGGCTCAAGATCGAACGTCACGACGTGATAGTTCTCTTTTGTATCGGATGTGCCAGAGAGCGGGCTCCAATGTGAGAAGCTCAGGACCTTGTCTTTCTCGACGGTCTGAATCTCACCCTTGTCCTCGTAGCGCTTGCCTTTCATTTCGCCACGAAAGCGGATCGAATGGCCGGGCTTCCAATCGGTCTCGATCTCGGCACCGAAGAAGAATTTCTTGAGCTTTTCCGGCGATGTGAGCGCGCTCCACACCTTGTGCGGAGTGGCGTCGATGGTCTTGGACACCTGGGCCGTTGTCTGCGTCATGGCGAACCTGCGGCGGCATTCCGTGGTTAAACGCGAAATCCGCGCGGCGCGTTCCCTTGCCGAACCTGCTCCGCTCGAGATGACCGACCTTCCCACAAGGGGCAGGTGAGGTCAGCTCGATTAATCACGGCTTTGCCGCAAATCGCGCCACCGGCTTGGCCAGCAGCAGCAGACTAAAACCTGCAATTGTCGCCGTAAAACCCCATTCCAGAAGATAGATCAGAAGCGAAATCGACACTGACTTGGCATCACCACCCAGAAACACACCTGTCATCGCCACCGGAACTACAGCAATAAGCGCCGTAACTCCGCCAACCAAATTAATACCCGCGAAAGTACGCATAATCGTCAGAGCGATATTGTATGTGCTGGCCATCGCGACCTACCCCTCGATCTTCGAGAAATCCGCCACCAGATGAAGCGTGGCGCGTAGGCGCGAGAGCAGCTTCAGCCGGTTCTCGCGCAACTTGGGATCGTCGTCGTTGACCTTCACCTTGTCGAAGAAGGCATCGACAGGACCGCGCAGCTTCGCCATCACGCCCATCGCCTCGACAAAACGCTCGCGCTGGACTTCCGCAGCGATGAGGTCCGATGCGGTGGCGAGTTCGACATAGAGCGCCTTTTCCTCCGGCAGGGTCAGCGCCTCCGGATCGGGATCGTCCTCAAATGTGCTAACTTGGTCCTTCTTCTGTTCCGCCTTCAGGATATTTGCCGCGCGCTTATAGCCAGCCAACAGGTTCGCGCCTTCGTCCGTTTTTAGAAATTCTTGCAATTCGCGCGTTATACGCACCACCCAAACAAGATCGTCCTTTTGATAAAGGCGATGAAATGCTTCGTCGTCTTCAAAATCTCTGTAGTTGTCTAAGATCGCGCGAACGCAATCGATGCGTAGCCCCTCTGATGACATAACCACCGAAACTCGCGTCGTTAGGAACGACAGCACCCTTGGATATCTGGCAGCAAAATCTCCAAATTTTGTGCGCCCCAATGGAGACCGCGCAACTGTGTTATGAACGTATTCGGTTATCAGATGACCAAGACGAAGCCTGACCGAATTCGTGATCAGTATCCGGATAATGCCCAACGCTGCGCGACGAAGCGCGAACGGATCACCGGAGCCTGTCGGCTCTTCGCCGATGATGAAGAAACCGATAAGCTGATCCAACTTATCCGACAACGCGACGGCGATAGACACCTTGTTCGTCGGCACGGCATCGCTTGGCCCGACCGGCTTGTAGTGATCGCGCACGGCGTCGGCGACGTCGGCATCTTCTTTGTCGTGCAGCGCGTAATAGCGGCCCATGACGCCTTGGAGTTCGGGGAATTCTCCGACGACGCCGGTGGTGAGGTCGGCTTTGGCGAGGCGCGCGGCGCGTTTGGCCTTTGCCACATCCGCGCCAGTCTTTTCTGCGATCTCGCCGGCCAGTGCTTCGATCCGTTCCACCCGCTCATATTGCGTGCCGAGTTTGGCGTGGAAGACGATGTTCTTTAGAGCGTCGACGCGATCCGCCAACGGAATTTTTCGGTCCTGATCCCAGAAGAATTTGGCATCCGACAGCCGTGCGCGCAGGACGCGCTCGTTGCCGGCGATGATTTCCTTGCCGCCGTCTTCTGCGATCATGTTGGAAACCAGCGCGAAGCGGTTGGCCATCGTGCCGGTCTTGGGATCGCGAAGCGAAAAATATTTCTGATGCGTGCGCATGGAGGTTTGCAAAATCTCCGGCGGCACATCCATGAATTCGTCCTGAATGGCGCCGACCAATACCACCGGCCATTCCGCCAGCCCGGACACTTCGTCCAGCAGGCCCTCGTCCGGGATCAGTTCCAGTCCGCGCACGAACGCCGCCGCTTTCAGCTCTTCGAAGATGATCGCCTTGCGCTGTTCGGCATCCAGAATGACATGCGCGTCGTGCAGCGCCTTTTCGTAATCCTCGAAATGGCGAACCTTGATCGGCGCGCCATCCGACAGGAAGCGATGTCCCATCGTCGTGTTGCCGCTTTTAACGCCCGCGAATTCAAACGGCACCACTTCCGCATCGAACATGCAGACGATGCCATGCAACGGCCGCACCCAGCGTTGGGAGCCACCAAACGGACCTTCACTCCACCCGCCTTCGCCCCAACCACCGTCGTCTTGCGGCCAGCGCATCGATTTGGGCCACGGCAATTTGGCGAAACAGTTGGGCAGGATTTCCGCCAGCACCTCAATGGTGTCGCGGCCCTTGCGGTCGATCACGGCGAGATAGACATCGCCCTTCGGGGTCTTCTCGATCTTGAGCTGCTCTTTCGTCAGCCCCGTCTTGCGCAGAAAGCCGTCCAACGCCGCGGCGGGCGCGTCGACCTTGGGGCCTTTGAGTTCTTCCTTCACGTCCGGCTGCTTGGCGGGCAAGCCGCTCATCGCCAAGGTCAGTCGCCGCGGCCCCCAAAACGTCTTCACACCTTCGAACAGCAACCCGCGATCCGATAGCGCGCCGACGACCAGCCGCTCCAGATCCTTCGCCGCCTGCGCCTGCATACGCGCGGGGATTTCTTCGGAGAAAAGTTCGAGAAGGAGGTCTGCCATTACGCAAACCTCGGCGTGTACGCGCCCATCGGCGTTTCAAGCCACGCTTCGCAGCATGCCTTCGCCAGCGCGCGCACCCGCGCGATATAGGCCGCACGTTCCGTCACCGAGATCACACCGCGCGCATCGAGCAGATTGAAGCAATGACTGGCCTTGATGCACTGATCGTAAGCCGGCAGCGCCATTTTCTTGTTGGCGGAGAGAAGCTCGTTGCACTGCTTTTCGTAATCCTTGAAGTGCTGGAACAGGACTTCCGTATCGGCGAGTTCGAAGTTGAACGCCGATTGCTCCTGCTCGTTCTGCAAAAACACTTCGCCGTAACGAACAACGTGCCCATCCGGCTGCTCCGCAAACGCCAAATCGTAAACCCATTCCACGTCCTGCACATACATCGCAAGCCGTTCGAGGCCGTAAGTGATCTCGCCGGGTACCGGATCGCAATCGATGCCGCCGACCTGCTGGAAGTAGGTGAACTGGGAGACTTCCATCCCGTCGCACCACACTTCCCAACCCAAGCCCCACGCGCCCAGTGTCGGGCTTTCCCAATCGTCTTCCACGAAGCGAATGTCGTGCAGCTTTGGATCGAGACCGATCTCGCGCAGCGATCCCAGATAAAGCTCCTGAATATCCGATGGCGCCGGCTTCATGATGACCTGGAACTGGTAATAGTGCTGCAACCGGTTCGGGTTCTCGCCATAGCGGCCATCCTTCGGGCGACGCGACGGCTGCACATAGGCGGCGCGCCACGGGTTCGGCCCCAGCGCGCGCAAGGTCGTCGCCGGATGAAATGTCCCTGCGCCCATCTCCACATCGTAAGGCTGCAAAATCACGCAGCCCTGCTTGGCCCAATAGGCCTGCAGCGTGAGGATCAGGTCCTGAAATGTCTTCTTCCTGGCCACGATTCGTCCGGTTTGTCGGGAGGCCGGAACCTACAGACCGGACACCCACCGGACAAGCAGACGCTAGGCCGCGCTCGGGCTTTTGCTTGGATGCGTTCCCGCCCGCTGCGGCAGAATGAGAATGAGCGCCAGGATCGCCGCCGCCATCACCGCCGACGCAATCGGACGGCTCAGGTGCAGTCCACCTTCATCGAGCGGCTTGTCGAGGAAGTCGCCCACCGTCGCGCCTAAGGGCCGCGTGAGAATGAAGGCCAGCCAGAACAAGAGCACGCGCGATATACTCGTCCAGAAATAGAGTGCAGCGACCACAGCCAGCGCCGCGCCGAAGATCAGTGCGCCGCCGCCAAAACCCACGCCGGCGTCGTCCGCCATCCAGTCACCCAGCGCCGTGCCCAGCGTCTGCGAGAAGGTGATCGTCAACCAATAGAAAGATTCGACCCGCGGCGTGTTCACGGTGTTGACCGAAATTGTGCCTTCCGACCAGTACCAGATTGCGAGAGACGCGATCACGCAGGCGAGCAGCAGCGACGAACCGCCGGCATAGCCGATGCCGAGCGAGCGGTCGGCGAAGTCGGCCATGGTCGTGCCCGCCGTGGTCGAGGCGACAATCGTCGCCCAGTAAAGGAACGGATGAAACTTCTTCGCGGCTGTCTGCACGATAACGAGCAACACCAAAACGGTCAGAAAAATTCCTGTGCCGATGAGATAGCCATTCGGGACTGCATGAGATGTCGTCTCTCCGAGCCAGCTCATGGTGACGGTATCGCCGCCCGTCTCACCCAGTGTTGTCGCCAGGATCTTGATGATCCAGAAGCCCAGCGTAACGGCGGGAACCTTGCTGGCGATTTTTTCAGGATTCATGTCGCGCACCGTTCGGGGGTGAGAGAGGTTGCCTAGAACGTCATCTGCAATGCCGCGTACCAGGAATAGCGATTGGTTTCGGCCGCGTTCTGAATGCCCGGTCCCCACGACGCCATCAAGTGATAGTTGATTGAAAGATCGTATACTGCGCCGATTCCGACGCCCGTTGTCGCCTTGCCGCCACGCGTATCGGCGGTCTGGTGGTAGATTTCCGCGCCAATATTGAGTTCCGGAAGCACCTGCCGCGTCAGCACCCATCCCACAAGACAGTAATCTTTCGATCCGCCCCCTTTGTTCAGTGCGCATCCGCCGCCGCCGAAGGTGTCCCAGTTGCCGAAATTTCTGCCGATCCAGACCGGCAGCAGCAACGATGCGTGATGATCGCCGACGCGTGACGAAGCGCTCGGCAAAAAGAGACGCGGGAACACGGCCACATCCCAGCCGATATCCTCCTGATGCAGAAACTTGTACTTGGCTGCTAGTTCGATATTACCGATGCCGCTCACAATCCCATGATGCTTGGGTGCGTCATAATCAAGCGGCAGAACGGCCGTAAGCTGAAGGTTCTCCGCGCCGCCATAGTTGAAGTCGATTCCGGTCTGTCCGCCGGCGCCGTCGCGCGCCGACGTGCCGGAATCGAAGGCATAGGTTTCGAAATGGCCATTATCGGTCGGCTCTGGATCGTCCGTGAGATAGGGTGGCCCGGCATGGGCGGCGGTAACAAACATACAAATCAGTAAAATCGCGCCGAAATGCCGTAACACCGTTCACCTTCAATTTTTCAACCTGATATACCGGATTCATTGAGGGAAACCAGC
>DASXHQ010000105.1:0-4478 GCA_036488415.1 Rhizomicrobium sp. | reverse complement strand
CCTGTTTGCATCTCAATCTCAACGGCCTCGGCCCCGCGCCACTCAGGCCGAGCGGTAGGCCACGAGACACGCTATGGCATCTGATGAACGAGAAATCCGCACGGTGCATTCAATTTGGATTGATGCCGTCAATGCCGGTGACTTGGCTCGTCTACTCACCTTAGTCGCGGAGGATGTCGTTTTTCTCTCCCCCGGCCAGGCGCCGTTCGGCCGGGAGGGATTTTCGTCCAACTTCATGGACGCCCATCAGCAGATGCGGATCTGTTGCACCAGCGAGTTGGAAGAGGTCGTTGTTGCCGGCGAAGTCGCCTACGCGCGGAGCCGGGATACACTGTCAGTGACCCCGCGCACAGGCGGGAAGGCGGCGCAGCTCGCCGGACATCGCATGACGGTATATCGCAAGCAGCGCGACGGTCGCTGGCTTCTGTCCCGCGATGTCCACACTTTGTCCGCCGTGGCCTAACACCGCGAGCCTCGTAAAATTTCCCCTCGCTGATTGCCATTCGGCCAGCGCCCCACTATAAAGAAAAGCCCATGACCGCATTGAGCCGAAGCAAATCCGCCGCGCCCAGCCGCGCCATACGTCCATTCAAGAAATTGCTCGCTGCCAACCGCAGCGAAATCGCGATCCGCATTTTCCGCGCGGGCACGGAACTCGGGCTTCGCACCGTTGCCATCTATGCGCAGGAGGACCGGTTCTGCCTGCATCATTTCAAAGCCGATGAAGCGTATCTCGTCGGCGAGGGCAAAGGCGCGGTCTCGGCATATCTCGACGTCGATGGCATCGTCACCCTGGCGAAGGAAAAGGGCGTGGATGCGATTCATCCCGGCTATGGATTCCTGTCGGAGAACGCCGGCTTTGCCCGCGCCTGCGCCAAGGCTGGAATTACTTTCGTCGGCCCGCGTCCCGAATTGCTCGATATGATGGGCGACAAGACCGCCGCCCGCGCGCTGGCCCAGAAGATCAACGTGCCGGTGCTGCCCGGCACTGAAGAGGCAATTTCCGATCGCGAAGAAGCCTTAAAGGCCGCCAAGGAAATTGGCTTTCCCTTGATCATCAAGGCGGCTTTCGGCGGCGGCGGCCGCGGGATGCGCGTCGTGAACAAAGCGAGCGAACTGGCGAGCTTGCTGGACGAAGCGCAGTCGGAAGCGGAGCGCGGATTCGGCAATCCAGCCGTCTTCCTCGAAAAATACATTCCGCGCGCGAAGCACATTGAGGTGCAGATTCTGGGCGATCAGCATGGCAATGTGATTCACCTGCACGAGCGCGACTGCTCGGTGCAACGCCGTTATCAGAAGGTCGTGGAAGTCGCGCCGAGCTTTGGTTTGCCGAAGAATGTTATCCAGGAACTCTGCGATGCCGCGGCGCGCATGGCGCGCGAGATTCGTTACGACAACGCCGGCACGATCGAATTCCTCTATGACCTGGACAAGCACGAGTGGTTCTTCATCGAGATGAACCCGCGCATCCAGGTCGAGCACACCGTCACGGAAGTCATCACCGGACTCGATCTCGTCCGCGCGCAGATTCTGATCGCGCAAGGTTATCCGTTGCACGGTCCGGAAGTGAACATGCCGCAACAGCGGGACATTCCGCGCAATGGCTACGCCATCCAGTGCCGCGTCACGACGGAGGATCCGGAAAATAAATTCATGCCGGATTACGGCAAGATCCTGGCGTATCGCTCGCCGGGCGGTTTCGGCATTCGCCTCGACGGCGGCATGGGTTACGCCGGCTCGATCATCACGCCGTTCTACGATTCGCTGCTCGTGAAGGTGATCGCCAGCGCGCACACCTACGACACGGCGATTAATCGCATGCACCGCGCGCTGTCCGAATTCCGCATTCGCGGCGTGAAGACGAACATCCCGTTCCTGGAAAACGTCATTCACCACGAGAAATTCAAGAGCGGCCAGACGACGACGACGATGATCGACACATCGCCGGAGCTGTTTCACTTCAAGACGCGCCGGGACCGCGCGACGAAGCTGCTGAATTTCCTGGGCAACGTCATCGTGAACGGCAATCCGCACGCGAAAGGTTACAAGCCCGAAAAGCCGCTCGCGCAGGCGACGCCGGTGGCGTTCAATCACAAGATTCCCGCGCCACCCGGCACGCGCGATCTCCTGCTGAAGGTCGGCGCGAAAAAATTTGCCGAATGGACGCGCAAGCAGAAAGGTCTCCTTGTCACAGACACGACGCTGCGCGATGCGCACCAGTCGTTGATGGCCACGCGCGTTCGCACGTACGACATGCTGGCGGTGGCCGATGCCCTGGCGCATCGCGCACCGAACTTGTTCTCGCTGGAAATGTGGGGCGGCGCGACCTTCGATACGGCCATGCGTTTCCTGAATGAAGACCCGTGGGAACGCCTGCGCCAGTTGCGCGCGCGCATTCCGAACATCTGTTTCCAGATGCTGTTCCGCGGCTCGAATGCCGTCGGGTATTCCAATTATCCCGAGAACGTCGTCGTCGGTTTCGTGAAGCACGCGGCGGCTTCGGGCATCGATATTTTTCGCATCTTCGATTCGCTGAATTACACGCCCAACCTGCGGGTCGCGATGGAAGCGGTGCAGGAGACGCACGCGATTTGCGAAGCGGCGATTTGTTACACCGGCGACATCCTGGACCCGAAGCGCACGAAGTTTTCGCTAAAGTATTATGTGAAGCTCGCGAAGGAACTGGAAAAAATGGGCGCGCATATCCTCGCGATCAAGGACATGGCCGGCCTTTGCCGGCCCTATGCGGCGTATCAGCTCGTGAAGGCGCTGAAGGAGGAAATCGGTTTGCCAATTCATTTTCACACGCACAACACGCCCGGCGGCCAGGCGGCGGCGATTCTGGAGGCGAGCGACGCGAACGTGGATATTGTCGACCTGGCGATTGCCTCCATGTCCGGTTCCACGAGCCAGCCGAGCATGAATTCCGTTGTCGCCGCGCTCCAGAACACACAGCGCGACACCGGCCTGGATCTCCAGGCTCTAAATGAATTTTCCGATTATAGGGAAAAGGTGCGTGAGTATTATCATCCGTTCGACACCGCACCAAGGACCGGCAGCGCCGAAGTTTATCTGCACGAAATGCCCGGCGGCCAATACACGAACCTCAAGGAACAGGCGAACAGCATGGGCGTGACGCATCGCTGGCCCGAGATCGCGCGCAGCTACGCCGAGGTGAACCAACTCTTTGGCGACATCGTGAAGGTGACGCCGAGCAGCAAAGTGGTCGGCGACATGGCGTTGTTTTTGTTCAGCCGCGGCATCAAGCCCGCGGATGTCGTGAATCTTGAACCGGGCTCGCAGGGCTTCCCGGAATCGGTCGTCGATATGATGAGCGGCGGGCTTGGCTGGCCGGAAGGCGGCTGGCCGGAAGACGTGCAGCGCGTCGTGCTCGGTGAGAAACGTGCCGCGGAGGCGCGCAAGAATTTCAAAAAAGGTGTGGTGCCCGGCGCGGTTGCCACCCCGGCGAACCTGGAAAAAATCCGCAAGGAACTTTCCGAGACGCTGAAGCGCGAAGCGACGGACGACGATGTCTATTCGCACCTGATGTATCCCCAGGTGTTCGCCGATTTCGTAAAGCATCGCCGCGAGTTCAGCGACGTCAGCGTGCTGCCCACGCCCGCGTTTTTCTACGGCCTTTTCCATCGCGAAGAGATCACCTTCGAAATCGAGGAAGGCAAGACGCTGATTGTTCGCCGCGTCAACGTGAGCGAGCCGGATAAGGACGGCCGCCGCACGATTACTTACGAGTTGAACGGCATGACGCGCGAAGCGTTCATCCTCGACAGGAAAGTCGTGCCGCAATCGAAAGCGCGTCTGAAGGCCGATCTCACCGATCCGTTGCAGGTGGCGGCGCCGATCCCGGGATTGATCGTGGCAATCTCAGTCACGGTCGGCGCGAAAGTTTCCAAAGGCGACAAACTGCTGATGATGGAAGCGATGAAGATGCAGACGACGGTTTATGCGGCCGCCGACGGCGTGGTGGACGCCATCAACGTGCAAATTGGCGATACGGTCGAGAGCAAGGACCTGCTCGTGCGATTGAAAACGGTTTGAGCTTTTAGTAAAAGTCGAAATTGTCTAATTGCCATTGACCACTCGGGCGAATAGTCCTAATGGTCTTTCAGCGAAACGTGCGGAAACAAATCCTCATCATTGAACGGGAATATGGATGCGGGGCCGCGGAGATTGCGCAGAAGGCGGCGCAGCGGCTCGGCTGGCGGTTGTTGGACCATGAATTGACGGAGGAAATCGCCCGGGTGGCGCGAGCGGATCCCGCGGAATGCGCGCGACGCGAGGAGCACCTGGATTCCTGGCTCTATCGCCTCGGCAAAGTATTCTGGCGCGGCAGCTATGAGCACACATTGTCGCTCGAAGGTCCGGAAATTCTCGACGCCGACCGCATGATGGCCTTGGTGCAACAGATCATCATGCAGGCGGCTGAGACCGGGAACTGCGTGATTGTCGGGCGCGGCGCT
>DASXHQ010000074.1:0-2969 GCA_036488415.1 Rhizomicrobium sp. | reverse complement strand
CGCTAGGCGGAGCCGGATTATCCGTCAACGTCAAAGGGATAGGGGCCGTCTTTGAGGTGTGGGCTACCAGCGGACGAGCCCTGCCCCCCAGGTCAGGCCGCCGCCCATCGCCTCCATGAGGACGAGGTCGCCCCGCTTGATCCGGCCATCGGCTACCGCCACGGCCAAGGCCAGCGGGACCGAGGCAGCAGAGGTATTGCCGTGCTCGGCGATGGTGGAAATGAAGCGCTCGGCCGGCAGATGCAGGCGGCGGGCGGTGCCGTCGAGGATGCGCTGGTTGGCCTGGTGCGGCACGAACCAGGCGATGTCCGCTACTTCCACCCTGGCCTCCCGGGCCGAAGCGGTGATCGAATCGGCGATGTTGATAACCGCGTGCTTGAAGACTTCCTTGCCCTGCATCCGCAGATGTCCGGTGGTGCCGGTCGTGGAGGGGCCGCCATCGACATAAAGAAGATCGTGCAAGCGGCCATCGGAATAGAGCTTGGTGTTGAGGACGCCGCGGTCGGATGGCGTGCCATTGCCCTCGCCTGCCCGCAGAACGATCGCGCCAGCGCCATCGCCGAACAGCACGCAGGTGGTGCGGTCGGTCCAGTCCATCAGGCGGGACATCGTTTCGGCGCCGATCAACAGCACCGTGTTGGCCTGCCCGCAGCGGATGAAGTTGTCGGCAACGGAAAGTCCGTAGATGAAGCCGGAGCACACCGCTTGAACGTCGAATGCTGCGCCGCGCGTCATGCCGAGCCGCGCCTGGATCTTGGTGGCGACCGAGGGGAATGTTTCGTCTGGCGTGGTGGTAGCGACAACGATCAGGTCGATTTCATCCACGCCGACTTTCGCATCGGCGAGCGCGGTCTGGGCGGCTTTGAGCGCCAGATCGGAGGTCGTCTCGCCTTTCGCGGCGATATGGCGTCGCTCGATGCCGGTGCGCGCGCGGATCCACTCGTCGCTAGTATCGACCATCTTCGCGATTTCGGAATTGGTGAGAATGCCAGCGGGAAGAAACGCACCGCAGCCGATGATCTCGGAACGCACTACGCTCACGAGGCCCGGACTCCGGACGCAACGGTGGGCGCTGGCAATTTCAACCGGGCGCGGTCGGCAACGATTTTCGCGATCACGTCGGCTTTCACCATATCGATGGCCATGTCCAATGCGCTGGCGAAACCGAGCGCGTCGGTTCCGCCGTGGCTTTTCACAACAACGCCATTGAGGCCCAGAAAGATGCCCCCATTGGACGCACGCGGATCGAGTTTGCGGCGCAAAGCGGCCAGCGCGCCGGAAGCGAACAGAGCGCCGATCTTGCCCAAAAGCGACCGCGTCAAAGAATTGCGAAGGAATGAAATGACCAGTTTGGCCGCACCTTCCGCCGTCTTCAGCGCGACATTGCCGGTGAAGCCGTCAGTGACGACGACATCCACGGTGCCCGCGGAAATGTCATCGCCTTCGACAAATCCGTGGAACTCGATCGGCAATTCCGCGGTGCGCAGAATCTGCGCGGCGCCACGAACGTCTTCATGGCCCTTCTGGTCTTCCTCGCCGACGTTGAGAATGCCCAGCGTCGGCCGGTCGAGTCCTAACACGGCACGCGCGAAGGCTTGGCCCATCACGGCGAAATCGACGAGCTGGTCCGCGTCCGCGGAAATGTTCGCGCCCACATCGAGCACCACGCTCTGTCCGCGCATGGTCGGCCAAAGCGCGGCGATAGCCGGACGGTCGATGCTTTCGAGCGTACGAAGTTGCAAAAGCGACATCGCCATCAGCGCGCCGGTGTTTCCGGCGGAGACCGCGACATCGGATTCTTTCTTGGCGACGGATTCGATGGCGCGCCACATGGAGGTGTTGCGGCCGCGGCGCACGATCTGGCTGGGCTTGTCTTCCATCTTCACGCTTTCCGGCGCGTGGCGGATTTCGATACGGTCGAGAAGCTTCTTGCGCTTGGCGAAAAGCGGGGTCAGCTCCGCTTCGTCGCCATGCAGCAGGAATTTCACGGAAGGATGGCGAACTATCGCGCGCGCCACCGCGGCCACAATGACAGACGGGCCGGCATCGCCGCCCATCGCGTCTATGGAAACCGTGAGAGTTGGAGCTGCCATCACCTTGTCACCGCGTGGGACATCTGCCGCCAAGGGCAAGCTTCACGCGCAACCGGTCAGCTCTTGGCCTGCACGACCTCGCGCTCGCGATAGTGACCGCACGAACCGCAAACGTGATGGGGACGGCGCTGCTCGCCGCAGTTGGGGCATTCGTTATGGCTGGGCGTCGCAAGCTTATGATGCGAGCGGCGCATGTTCCGCCGGGACGGCGACGTTTTTCTCTTTGGGACCGCCATGGCGGAAAGCTCCTTCAAAAACCGATATGCCGAATCGCAAAAACGGACACGCCTTTGGCGCGCCTGCCATTTTTGACCGGGTCGGCAAAATGAGCGGCGGAGTAAAGGGGAAACGCGTCCCGGATTCAAGGGAGAATATACCCTTTATTTTGTGCCTCTTACCCCTCGCCCTTCAACTTCTTGAGGACCGCAAATGGGCTCTCCGGGCTGTCCCCCGGCGGCTCCGGTGGACTGAAAGCCTCGCCCGGCGCTCTGGGATAAGGGTCCAGCGCCAGCGAGAGCTCTTCCAGGAGGGGACCGGCCAAATCGTATTTGGAGGTTTCGATTTCCTCGGGTGCGTCATCATCGCCCGCGGCCAGGCTCAGTTCTTCGTCCCCAACGATGTCGCGGCGCAACCGGTGGGCAACGTGGAGTTCGCGCGCAAAGCCTTCTTCGACATGGGTTCGTAGAGGCTCCAGCGTCACCACCGAAGGCTGGATGAGATCGCAAATCAATTGCGCATCGTAGCGATAGCGGTTCACTGCCAGCTTGCGCAGCGAAACCACGCTGGTGAACTTTTCGACGCCTTCGACCTCAAGCCAGGCGGCGAGTTTCGCGCGTTGTTCCGGCTTCAGTTCGATCGTCACTTCAGCGCCCGCCG
>DASXHQ010000049.1:0-17597 GCA_036488415.1 Rhizomicrobium sp. | reverse complement strand
GATGCGTGACGTCATCATCAACGAGATGGAGTCGCCGATCGCGCGACTGCGCTTTCGCGGCCAGATCACGCCGGTGCAATTCGAAGCCGGCGAAAGATTGCGCCGGGACTTCACGATCGCCGGCTTGATGCCGCGGCTGTGCGCCGATCTCACCGCGCCCATCTCCAATTCCGGACGCGGGGCGAAATCCGCGCCGATGACGGAGAAGCTGATCGCCGCGCGCCAGCGCTTCCGCCTGGCGATGGCCAGTGTCGGCCCAGGCCTGTCGGACCTGCTGTTCGATGTGTGCTGTCATCTGAAAGGTTTGGAGACAGTGGAAGCAACCAACGCGTGGCCGGTGCGCTCCGCCAAGGTGGTGCTGCAGATCGCGCTCGATCGCCTCGCCGCGCATTACGGCGTCGCGACGCGACCCGCCAAGCATCGGGTCCGCGTGTGGCGGGCGGACGTCAGCACTTCAGCTTGAGGAGATATTTGTGAACGCCGTCGAGGACCAGTTCCGATTTTTGGTTGTGAACCGTGGCGCGCATGGCGACGATGCCGGTGGTGCGCTGCGGCACCAGCTCGAGGATCTCGAGCGCAGGATACAGCGTGTCGCCGGGATAGACTGCCTTGAGGAATTTCGCGCTCACCTCGATAAAGCCGATCAGGCTTTCGCCGATGACATGCGGGAACAGTCCCGCGCCGGCGGCCGTGAAGCTCAACACCTGAAGCCCATGCGCCAGCGGCGCCGGATAGCCGAGCTTCCGGCAATACTCGGCGTCGTAATGGATCGGATGATTGTCGAGGCTGACCGCCTGGAACGCCGCGAAATTCGCATCGCCCACGGTGCGCGAGGGGCTCCTGAACATTTCGCCGACGCTCAATTCCTCGAAGCCGCGCAACGGCATCACGCGATGATCTTCGGGTTTGAAATCCGTCATGGGCCGCCTCCGCCGCGATTGGGCGGAAGCGGGGAGGCGCTGTCAATCAGGCGCAGTTTTATCCGTGACGGCGGGCCTCACGCTCGCGCTTGGCTTCCTCGAACTGAGCTTTCACCTCGGCCAGGCCATTCGCGGCGAAATCTGGCACATTCACTTTCGCGGCCATGCCGCTCACCGCCATACAGCCCAGTTCGTTGCCTTGGCAGGCCGACTGACCGGGCTCGATCAGGCTGGTGAACCTGGAGAGCAGGTTGCCGGAAGACGCGCCCGGGCGGCCCAGACCAAGGTCTGGCTCGCGCGGCATCAGCACCGCGACGACCGCAATCCAGAACACCGCTCTGAAAATCATGGCAACCCTCTTATGTCCCCAACGCGGGAGATCATGTTTGGTGCCGTGCTTCCCGGTACTAAAATCAATCGCTAAAGTTTAATCGAACCGGATGTTGTCCTCAATCAGGAACAAGCAAGGGTTTCTTAACAGGTGTGAATTCAACTCAAACCGAAATTAAGTTTTACCTTTCTTCGATTCAAATTGTAGAAACTCGTCCCAAAAAAACACAATGCATGTCACGCCGCCGGGATGTCCAGTGTTGCGGTGAAGCCTTCGCCGAGCACGCTTGCGATCGTTAGCTTGCCGCCATGAAGCTCCGCAAGGCCCTGCGCCAGCGGAAGGCCGAGGCCCGCGCCATGCGCATGATCCGTCATGCTGCGGCCAGCCTGCTCGAATGGCCGCTGGATGCGCAGCAGATCTTCCGCGCTAACGCCCGGACCGTTGTCGGCGATGACAAAGCAGACGACATCACCTTTGCGTATGGCGCTGACATGGATATGGCCGCCGTTCTGCGTGAAATTGACGGCGTTTTCGATGAGTTGGCCGATGATGTTCGCCAGCGCAGTCTCGTCAGCATCGACAAGCAGATCGGCCTCGCAGTCGGCGATTTCCAGCGTGATGCTCTTTTCCGCGGCACGCGCCGTATGCACATCCACGGATGACCACATCGCGCCGCCCGCCGGCAACGGACGGCGGCGCAACGGAAAGCGGTTCGCGGCGATCTTGGTGAGATCGAGAATCTGATTGATCAGCTTGAGCAGATTGCCACCAGCCTGATGGATCAGCCCTGCATATTCGGAAATCTGTTCGGGCTGGAAGCGGTCCGCCGACATGCGCAGTAGATCGGAGAATCCCAGAATCGCGTTGAGCGGGGTCTTGAGCTCATGGCTCATCGTGCGAAGTAGCGCGGTCTTGGCGGTGTCGGCCTCGGCTTCCGCCGCGCCGAGCCGCTTGGTGAGATCGGATAGATATTTCGCCTGGCGGCGCGCCTCGAATTCGGAGGTTTGCAGGGCTTTGTTCGTCTTTTCGAGCGTGGCGTTTTGCTCGGCCAAAGCGCGCTCGGCGCGATGACGTTCGGTGACGTCGGTGAACACGGTTGCGCGTCCGCCGTCGCGCGTGGCGCGATCCCGCACGAGAAATGCCGCGCCGGAATGGGTTTGCAAGGTCAACGCACCGGCCGGTGCGCCATGCGTGTCGACGCGCCGCTCAATCCAGTCTTCGACGTCGCCTTCGATCCGGAAGCGGTCGCGGCGGACGGCGGTTATCACCACATCGCGGAACCGCACGCCCAGCATTTCTTCGGGCGAATGATAGCCGTGCAATTCGGCGAACAGCGCGCTGCACAGGATGAGCCGGTCGCCGGAATCCCAGAAGGCGAAGGCATCGGCCGACAGATCGACGGCGGTTTCCAGCCGGCGCAGCAGATGGCGCGCATGCGTCGCGTCGCTCCACAACACGATCCAGCCGCCATCGCTCGTCTGCCGGGCCTTGATCTCGACGATGCGGCCATCGGCCAGTTCCACATCGCGCGGCGCATATTCGCCGCTACGTAGCTGCGCGCGGCGATAGGCGACATAGTTTTCGGCATCCTGCGCGCTTTCGGTGGATGTCTCGCCGCATGCGAGCTCCATCCGAATCAGGTCTTCGTATGAGCAACCGATCAGCGATTCGCGATTGGGCAGCGAGCGAAAGATGTAGTTGAAATGCCGGCTGCAATAGGTGAGCCGCTCGTCGGCATTGAAGAGGGTGACCGCCACGCGCAGGCAATCCAGCGCCGGCAAAAGTTCCGGCGACAAAACGGAATGCAACTGGACCGCGCTTTGCGCGCGCGCCGCCAAAACCACGCCGTCCCCACCTTTGTTGCGGCAAGTCTGGCAAAGCGGGCTTGCTGATTCCTTGCGCCAATAGGAGAGCGGCCGGAATCACGCCATTATTGTTAAGAAGCGATAAACGGCGATGGCTGCAAAGCTTGCGAACTCACGAACGAAGTTCCCTGCGATTCAGGCTTCGTTAAGCTTGCGGGAGCAAATTCAGGCCCGAATTCGCATACCCAAAGAGAACGAGGTTAATGGCGGCTTACGAAACGATGGCGACGATTACGCAGGCGGAAATCGCTGCCCAGCGCCGTCGATTCGTGATCGTGCAGGCGGCAAAAGCGGGCGTGGGCATCGGCCTTGCCGCCTTGTTCGTTTTCATTGTTGGCAGACCCGATGCCGCCGAATGGATTGCCGTGACGGGGCTGGCCTTTCCCAGCGTGCTGGCACTTTTGGGCTATACGCCGATCAGCCTCGACAATTTGGAAACTTTGGCGCTGGGAAGTTTTGCCGCGCTCGTAGGCTATCTCGTGGCGCTCACGGGCGGCATGACCTCTCCGCTCCTTGTCTGGTTTGTGCTGGTGCCGGCCGAAGCCGCCCTTGCCGGCGGCCGCCGAACGGTGTGGCAGGCAGGCGGCGCTGCCGCCATCGCGCTCATCACCGTGGCGCTGCTTCAGGCTTTGGGTGAGCTACCCCAATCGCGCCTGCTGGCGCCCGATTGGGCGTTCTATGCAATTTCCGTCCTGGCCGCAGTCATGCAATCCGCGATCGTCGCCATCGCGACGCAGGACCGCCAGCGTGCCGCCGATCATGCCGCGGCCGAAGGCGCAGCCATGTATCGCTTCCTCGCCGACAACGCGATGGACCTCATTACGCGCCACTCTGCCGACGGCCGCATCCGCTTCGCGAGCCCCGCCGCGCAAACCATACTGGGCCGCACGCCGGAATCCCTGCTCGGGCTCGCGCCATCGGCGCTGGTGCATCCCGAAGATTTGGGCGCGATGCAATCGGCCCTTGTCGAGTCCAGCTATTTCGGCCGTTCGGCCATTGCCGAGGCCCGCCTGAAAAAGGCGGACGGCAGCTATCTCTGGGTCGAAATGCGTTGCCGTCCGGCGGCGCTGGTGAACGGAGCAGCCGCCGATATGGTGGCGGTGACGCGCGATATTTCCGAGCGCAAGGCCCATGAACGCGAACTGATCGATGCGCGCGATGCGGCCGAAGGCGCCAACCGCGCCAAGTCGCGCTTCCTGGCCAATATGAGTCACGAGCTTCGCACGCCGCTTAACGCCGTCATCGGATTCTCCGAAGTGATGACACACGAAATGTTCGGACCCGTGGGCTCGCCGCGCTATCTGGAATATGCGCGCCTCATCAACGAGAGCGGTACCCATCTTCTGGGTCTCATCAACGGCATTCTCGACATGTCGAAGATCGAGGCGGGAAAGTTTGAGCTTTCCGAAGAGGTGTTCGATCTCTATGACGTCGCCGACCAGGCGGCGCGCTTCGTCAAGATGCAGGCCGACCGTAAGGGCGTGGCGCTGAAGATCGGCATCGCCAAGGACGCGCGCACGATCTTTGCCGACCAGCGTGCGGTTAAGCAGATCATTGTCAATCTTCTCTCCAACGGCGCCAAGTTCACGCCGCGCGGCGGCGAGGTGCGCGTGATGGCGCTGCGCCGCGCGAACGGCATCGAGATCGCGATCACTGACACCGGCATGGGCATTTCGCCGGAAGACGTAAAGCGCCTGGGCCAGCCTTTCGAACAGGTGGAAGGCGCACACACGCGCACGCAAGAAGGCACGGGCCTCGGCCTCGCGCTGGTGAAGGCCCTGACCGCCATGCATGGCGGCGAGGCCAAGATCGAGTCCAAGCTCGGCGAAGGAACGACCGTGCGCATCAACCTGCCTTATGCCGCGGTAAACGATGCCGGCGAGCGCATGGCGCCGCAACCGATCTCGCTTGACGCCGAACGCACCACCCGCAACGCTGCGGCGTGACGGTACCTCGCCTCAAAGCCGGGCTGTTCGTGAGAGCACTCATCCGCCGCGCGGAAGTGGCGGGCGCGAGCGCCTATGTCGTGCGCAAGGGCGTTGAGGAATCCGGCGCGATCCTTCTCAAGATTTCCAAGCTCGACGGCACGTCGGTTGTGCTGTCACAAGCGCGGCGCGGCGAGGGCGAACTCGTCTGGGTGAAACCACTGGGCGATGCGGTGGACGACGACAAGGCCGGCGCCTGGTTCGACAAGCAGATCAAATTCGACCCCGATCTCTGGATCGTAGAAATCGAAGACCGCGAAGGCCGCACCTTCGTGGATGAGCCGGTGGTGTGATCCTCGCTAGTTCAGAACCTTCGCGTTGAAGGTACCCATGATTTCCGTTTTCGTTCCGGCGTTGCAGAAATAGATCTTGCCGGGGATCACATTGCCCTTGCGCACGCCGTATTCGACGCGCAACGAGGCTGTGTCCTGCGTGAAGCTTGTATCGACGTTCGCCGCCTCGAGCTGCAGATCCCAGCCTTGAATCTCCGGCGTGCCGCTCGCCGCCATCGGCTGCGAACCGATGTCGTCCTTTGCGATCATGCGGAAGGCATGTCCCTCCAGCTTCGCGTTCTGGCGCAGCACGGCATCCACCGTCAGCGCGTTGAAGATTCCGTCCGTCTGGATTGACAATGCGTAGCGATCCATTTTCACATCGTCGATCTGCATGCCGTTCCTGACGATCTGAAGGTTGGTTTCGTTCGGCACAAAGGCCTTACCGCCCACGGTTCCTTTTACCGGCGTATCGGGAATCGCCGCCGTGCTGCAATCTTTCGAAGCGGCAAATGTGGGAACAGCAAGCAGGCACAGCAAGCCTGCGCAAAGGCCTTCGCGAAGCATCGTTTCCCCCCAATAACATCCCAATATGCGGTGAGCCTAGCAGGTCCGGCCGCCGGCTGCTTGCCCGGTGCATTTCCGCCTGCTACTCCCGCCGCATGTCTCAGACCCCTGCCACAGAGGCCGCGAAACGCCGTACTTTTGCGATCATTTCGCACCCGGACGCCGGCAAGACGACGCTGACGGAGCATTTGCTTCTGCTCGGCGGCGCGATCCGGGCGGCCGGCGCGGTAAAGGCGCGGGGCGAGGCGCGGCGCGCGAAATCGGACTGGATGAAGATCGAGCAGGAGCGCGGCATCTCCGTCACTTCCGCGGTGATGACGTTCGAATATGGCGGCGCCGTGTTCAACCTGCTTGACACGCCGGGCCACGAGGACTTTTCGGAAGACACGTATCGCACGCTCACCGCCGCCGACAGCGCGGTCATGGTGATTGACGCCGCAAAAGGCATCGAAGCGCAGACGCGCAAGCTGTTCGAGGTCTGCCGGTTACGCGACATCCCGATCATGACGTTTATCAATAAAATGGACCGTGAAGCGCGCGATCCGCTGGAACTCTTGGACGAGATCGCCGATCAGCTTCAGCTGGAATGCGCGCCGGTGAACTGGCCCGCTGGCATGGGGCTGAACTTCAAGGGCACCTACGATTTCTATGCCGATGATTTCTCTGTCTTCGGCAAGAACGAACGCGTCGGCGCCAATGCGATGATGGCGCTGTTGCCGGACGACATTCGCCCGAAATTCGAGGAAGAGGTGGAGCTGGCGCGCGCTGGTCTGCCGCGTTTCGATGCCGGCACCTACCACGAAGGCCATCTCACGCCGGTTTATTTCGGATCGGCGCTGAAGAATTTCGGCGTGAAGGATCTCATCAAGGGGCTGGCCGAGAATGCGCCGCCGCCACGCCCGCAAACCGCCAAGGGCAAGGAAATAAAGCCCGCCGATAACGAAGTCACCGGCTTCGTGTTCAAGGTGCAGGCGAACATGGATCCGAACCACCGCGACCGCGTGGCGTTCCTGCGGCTGGCGTCGGGCAAATTCCGCCGTGGCATGAAACTGAAACAGTCCGGCACCGGCAAAGCCATCGGCATCCACAACCCGATCCTGTTCTTCGCGCAGGAGCGCGAGACGGTGGATGAGGCCTGGCCCGGCGACATTATCGGCATTCCGAATCACGGTGTTTTGCGCGTGGGCGATACGCTGTCTGAAAGCGGCGATGTGGTGTTCACCGGCATCCCGAACTTCGCGCCGGAAATCCTACGCCGCGTGCGCCTCGCCGACCCAATGAAGCAGAAGCACCTGACGCGTGCGCTGGAAAGCCTCGCCGAAGAAGGCGTGACGCAGGTGTTCAAACCGATGCTCGGTGCGCAATGGATTGTGGGCGTCGTCGGCCAGCTTCAACTCGAAGTGCTCAAGTCGCGCCTTAACGCCGAATATGATCTGGACGTCGATCTTGAAGCCTCGCCTTACGACACTGCGCGTTGGGTGACGGGCGATGAAGCCGAGCTGGAAAAGCTCATCTCCACTTACCGCAACCAGATGGCCACCGACCGCGATGGCGCGCCGGTGTTCCTCGCCAAATCGTCATGGGAATTGGGCTATGTGTCCGACAAGCTCACCAAGCTCAAATTCGCGAAGACTCGCGAGCGTAGCGACGTGCATGCAGAGGACTAATCAAGCCGCGCTGCGCGTCCGCCAGAAGCCCAGCAGGCGTTCTGCGCCGGTGAGTGGAACGATGTCGAAGCTGGAGAGGCGCTCGCGGGTGTCGACAGCCCCGCTTCCGGCTTCGGTGATGAGGGCGAGTGCTGAGAAGGTGGCGCGGGTCAGATGCGCACCTTTGCAGGCAATGGCCAGCGCGCGGGCGGAATGGTCGTGCAAGATGCGTTCGGCGGTTCCCGATTCGATACCGAGCATTGTCGCGAAGGCGGACGTGAATTCGCCATTGGCCGTACTGCGCGCGGCGGCGACGATCTGCTTTTCATCGGCGTCGGGAATTTCAGGCGGCGTGCCGTCCTCCAGCAGCGCATTGCGCAATACGATCGCGTCGCGGGTTTCCGCCGGTGCGTCGAAATAGAATTCGTTGAGCAGCGGCAGTGGCGTCTCGGCGCGCGGCCCAAGCTTCTGCACCAGTGCGCGGCGCGTCTCGGCATCGATCGTGCGCACGGTCTTTTCCAGCAGCGCCTCAAACGGCTCGCGCATGGCGGACGGATAATGCGCCGGCCAATCGAGCAGCAGGTCGCAGACCTCCACCGCCAGCATGCGCCGGTTCTCCGGCGCGTCCTCAGTCGCCAGTTCGATCAAATGTGTCAGGCGTTTCTTGGCGTCGCTCATCGGCCGGATTCAACGCCCCAGCCGTTAAGGTTTGGTTTGGGAACGATGTCAGTTCCCCGCAATAACCCAGTTATCAGGGTAAAATCCGTTAAAATTCGTGCGCACGGCCACCGAATAGGCGCCAATGGACTCGAACACGATGAAATCGCCGGGGCCCACATCGTCCGGCAATGCCAGCGGCCGTGGCAGGACATCCAGGCTATCGCAGGTCGGTCCGTAGACGCGGAACGCCTTGTGGCCTTGCGGCTTCTCCGAAACCTTCCCCTTGGCGTCGAGGCTGAACACGCGATGGAAATAATCCGCGTTCCAGCCGGGCAGCGTGAGTTCGTCGAAGCTGCCATAGACGCCGTCGTTCAGATAAAGCGAGTCGCCCTTGCGCAGGATCACTTGCGTGATGAGCGACAGGCCCTCTGCGATGAGTGCGCGTCCCGGCTCGCAGATCACCGGAACCGGGTTGGGCATCTGCGCGAGCGCTTCTTTGATGGAGTCGAAATACCAATGATAGGGCGGCACGTCGTTGTTGTTATAGGGACCGGGAAACCCACCACCGCAATCCAGCGCTGCGATTTCCACGCCCACAAGCGCCGCGGTCCGCCGCGCCATCTCCACCGCCTGCGCGTAGGAGAAGGGCGACAGGCATTGCGAGCCGACATGGAAGGTGATGCAGGGCGCAGCCCCGCTGTCTTTCACGCGCTTTAGAAGCCTCGAAGCTTCCTCCGGCGTGCAGCCAAATTTGCTGGAGAGTTCCAGCAGCGCGCCGCCGAGCGGCGTGGCGACGCGCACAAAGATGCGCAACTTCTTGGCGTTCTTTGTTTCCGCCAGCAATTTATCGAGTTCGTAGTCGCAATCGACGACGTAATCGGTGACGCCGTATTTCTCGAACGCGATCTTGGCCGAACCCGGCGCCCGCACGGGCGCCATGAAATGGCAGATCGCATCGGGGAAACGGCCCTTCACCAGTTCGATCTCCGGCAGCGAGGCCGTATCGAAATGGCGGATGCCGCCAGCCCACACCTGGTCCAGCACCAGCGGATGCGGATTGGCCTTGATCGCGTAAAGCGAGTCGCCCGGAAAGTTGTCGAGAAACCGCTTCGCCGCTTCGGCGAATTTCGACGGATGGATGACGTAAGTCGGCTCGCCCGGCTTCGTCTTCTCGATGACCTGTTCGATATTCGCAAAGCGCGGAATTTCCGCGGGACGCACGTTCATTTCGGCGTGCCTCAAAGCAGCGATGCGCTCTTAGGGCCGAGAGGGCTGGGGGTCAAGTGCGTTTGGTCGCGCGAAGCTCGCGGATGGTTTTCTTGCCGTCTGCGGTTGGCTGATAGACATTTGTTATCTCGCTGAGCGCGCGTTGGAACCGCTCCAGCATGAAACCATCCGGCACTTCCCACGCATCAAAGCCGGTGCGGTGCATCATGGCGATCTGGTCGTAGAGATATGGGCCGCGCGCGCGGATTTCGCCGTCATATTTGAAGCGTTCGCGCAACATGCGTGACCAGGAAAAAGCGCGTCCGTCGCGGAATACGGGAAATTCCAAAACGATCACGGAGAAGCGGCTCACGTCTTCGCCAAGAGTCTCCGGCGACTCCGCGGATTTGAGGACGATACCCAAAGGCGCATTGCGGGCGAGAAGCGCGTCGCGCTCTTTCTGGAAGCGCGCCAGCGAAACGATGGTTGCGCCATCGGGCAGCGCGGCATTGTCCGCGACCATCGCAAAAGTGTCGTTCGCGAACGCGCCGTCTTTAATGAGCGGCATAAGTCTGTTCCAGATAGGCCATGTTCTTGAACGGCTCCATGCCGACGCGGCGATAGGTGTCGAGGAAGCGTTCGTTGTTCTGGCGCAGCTTGAGATAAGTGTCGATCACGCGCTCGACGGCGGGCCCGATGTCCCGCGCCGTGAAGCCGGGGCCCATGATGTCGCCGATGCTGGCGTCTTCCGCGCCGCTGCCGCCAAGCTGGAGCTGGTAATATTCCACGCCCTTCTTGTCGACGCCGAGAATGCCGATGTGGCCGGCATGGTGATGGCCGCAGGCGTTGATGCAGCCGGAGATTTTGATCTTCAACTCGCCGATGTCGTGCTGGCGGTCGAGATTCTCGAAGCGTTGGGCGATGTCCTGCGCGATGGGAATGGAGCGCGCATTGGCGAGATCGCAATAATCGAGACCGGGGCAGGCGATGATGTCCGTCACCAGTCCCGCATTTGGCGTCGCCAGATGCAGCGCCTTCAGCTTCTTGTAGATCGCGGGCAGGTCTTTCTTGCGCACATGCGGCAGCACGAGGTTCTGCTCGTGGCTCACGCGGATTTCCGCGATGCCATATTCGTCCATCAGGTCGGCGAGCCCATCCATCTGCCCATGCTCGGCATCGCCGGGAACACCGCCGATGGGCTTGAGCGAAATCGTGGCGATGGCGTAGCCGGGCTGACGATGCTTGCTGACATTCTGCTTGAGCCAGTTCTTGAAGGTGGGATCGAGCGATGTCGGCTCGTCATCCGAGAGGTCTTCGAACGCAGGCGGCGCAAAATAGGCGGTGATGCGGTCGATCTCGGGTTGCGGAAGCTGTAGCGTTCCTGCCGCCTTGATTTCCGCGAATTCGCGTTCGATCTGCTTCTTCATTTCGTCCACGCCGATGGCGTTGACGAGAATCTTGATGCGCGCCTTGTAGATGTTGTCGCGCCGGCCTGACTGGTTGTAGACGCGCATCACGGCTTCGAGGAACGCGAGCACATCTTCCTTCGCCACGAAGTCGCCGACGACATGGCCGACATAAGGCGTGCGTCCCATGCCGCCGCCGGCATAGATGCGATAGCCTGCTTCGCCCGCGTCGTTCTTCACGATCTCGACCGCCATGTCGTGGAATTTCAGCGCCGCGCGGTCATGCGCGGAGCCGGACACCGCGATCTTGAACTTGCGCGGCAGATAGGTGAATTCGGGATGGATGCTCGACCATTGGCGGATGATCTCCGCGATGGGGCGCGGGTCCTCGATCTCGTCGGCTGCGGCGCCCGCGAAATGATCGGCGGTCACGTTGCGGATACAGTTGCCGCTGGTCTGCAGCGCGTGCATCTCCACCGTCGCCAGATCGGCCAGGATATCCGGCACGTCCACCAGCTTGATCCAGTTGAACTGGATATTCTGGCGCGTGGTGAAGTGGCCATAGCCCTTGTCATATTTACGCGCGATATGCGCCTGCATGCGCAACTGCCTGGCGCTCAGCGTTCCATAGGGAATGGCGATGCGCAGCATGTAGGCGTGCAGTTGAAGATATAGGCCGTTCATCAGCCGCAGCGGCTTGAACTCGTCTTCCGTCAGTTCGCCGGCGAGGCGGCGCTCGACCTGATAACGAAACTGTGCCACGCGCTCGCGCACGAATTGGGCGTCGAACTCGTCATATCTGTACATCGAACGAGTCCATGGCTTGCTTGCCCAGATCGCGGCGCACCGACGGCCCTTCGCTGCGCACGATCTCGCGCTCCTCGATGGCGCGGATGCGGCCGTCTTCCTCGCGCACGCCGAAGAGATAAGGGTTCACCACCACACGGCCTTTGACGAAGGCCTGTGCCGCGGCGAGCGCGGCATCCGCGGTTGTCTTGCCATCGAACACATCGGCGTCGGCGAAGTGATCGGTCCATTCGCCATCGCGCCAATAGACGACGTCGCCATCGCGCAGGCGGTTGGCGGTCAGAACCTGAAGGGCTGGGGTCGCGGCCATGAGCTGAAAGTCGCAAGTCCGGCCCACGAATTCAATAGATCACATACGAGATGTGTAAATTTTTCATAATCACGCAAGTTGCGTGTGAAATCACTCTTGCCCGGAAATGGCGCTTTCGTGCCAGCGATGCAGCAGCGCCCATTCCAACGCCGATAGCAGAAAGAAGATCGCCACGCCCAGAATCGACAGAATCGCCAGTGCGGCGAACATGGTCTCGATGTGCAGGCGATTGCCGGCCTCGGTGATCGTCCAGCCAAGGCCCGTGGCGGTGCCGGTACCCGCGGCGAACTCCGCCACCACCGCGCCGATTAGCGCGAGGCCGCCGGAAATCTTCATCGCGCCCAGCAGATAGGGGAGCGCGCCAGGCAGTTGTAGCTTCCACAAAATCTGCCAGCGCGAGGCGCCATAGAGGCGGAAGAGGTCGATCAGGTTTCGGTCGGCGGAGCGCAGGCCCAGCGTGGTGTTCGCGAGGATCGGGAAGAAGGCGACGATCCAGGCGAGGATCAGCAGCGCGCGGTCGATGTTCTCATAGCCCACCCAAAGAATAAGGAGCGGTGCGATGGCGACGATGGGCGTCACTTGAAGAATGACGGCGTAGGGATAGAGCGCCAACTCCACGATGCGGCTTTGCGCGAAGAGGATCGCCAGCGCCACGCCGGTGATGAGCGCCAGCACGAACGCCTCGATCACGATGCGGAACGTCGTCCAAGTCGCAGCCGCGAGTTGGGCGTGATCGTCCACGAAGGAGCGCGCGATGGCCGATGGCGCCGGTAGCACGAAGCGCGGCACCTGATAGTGCGTGACGGCCCATTGCCAGAACGCCAGCACGGCGATGCCTAGCGCGACAGGCACGATATAGTTGAGCCGGTTCCTCATACCGCCATCGCGTGGCCGAGCGCGGATGAAATCTTTCCCGCGGCTTCGGAGAATTGCGGAGTCAGGCGGTAGGCGGCAGTGCGTCCCGATGGCTGCGCAATGGCGATGTCGGCGGCGATGCGGCCAGGGCGCGGCGTCATCACCACCACGCGGTCTGAGAGGTAGGCGCTCTCGTAAACGGAATGGGTGACAAAGATGACCGTGATGCCATCCTCGCGCGCCAGCTTGAGCAGATCGTCGTTCAACGCTTGCCGGGTGAGTTCGTCCAGCGCCGCGAAAGGTTCGTCCATCAGCAGCAGCTTCGGTTCTGCGGCAATGGCGCGGGCAATGGAGACACGCATTTTCATGCCGCCGGAAAGCTCGCGGGGATAAGCCTGTCCGAATTCTCCAAGTCCCACGCGCGCCAGTGCTTGCTTGCTCCGCGCCTCCGCATCTGCGCGTGGGACACCTTTCAATTCCAACGGCAATCGCGCATTGTCGAGCGCCGTGCGCCACGGCATTAGTGTCGGCTCCTGAAACACGAAACCGATCTCCGGCTTGCCGCCCGGCCAAGTCACGCTCCCCGTGGTCGGCGCGATTAGGCCCGCGACGATGCGCAGCGCGGTGGATTTGCCGCAACCACTCGGCCCCACCAGCGATAGAAATTCGCCGTCGCGGACATCCAGATCGAGCGATGTAATCGCTTGCGTGCCGGAGTCGAAAGTCTTGGAAATATTGGAGAGATTTACAACCGCGCTCACTCGAAATTCTCAATGCTGCCGTTGTTCGATTTTCTTCAATGTTTGCTGAATTCTCTGTTTTCCCTCCGGTGTCTGCGTTGGACAAGTTCCGGGGCAATCGATTCTAATTTCATAGTGCATGTGGGGTTGAACAAATTGCAATGTGTAAGCCTTCTTGTAATCCAGCGTCTTCGGATACAGACCTTCGCTCGCCATCGTGTCGAAGAATATCTGCCAGCGGCCATCGGTCATGACGCCGATGCGGCCGTCCTTCGTTTCCGCGATATTGTAGCTGCGCAATTTCTGGATTGCCTGCGCGATCAGCCCGTCTGTCATTTCTGGATTGTCGCGCTTGATGAGCGCGTTCGCGGGCGCGGGATTGCCGTGCAGATAAGCTTGCCAACCAGCGACCGTCGCGTTCACGAAGGCCTGCACGGCTTTCGAATTTCCGTCGATCCATTTCTGCGGCACCAGCACCATGTTGGCGTAACCGGGATAGCCGTTGTCGGCGAGCAGGAAGACCTGCGGCTTGAATCCACCTTCCTTCTCCACCGTGTATGGTTCGCTCGTCAGATAACCTTCCTGAATCGCCTTGGGATCGACGAGGAACGGCGCCAGGTTGAAGGTGTATTTGCGGATCTGCGAGTCACTGAACCCATATTTCGCTTTCAGCCACGGCCAGAACGCCACCGTACTCGCATCGGCGATCATGATGGGCTTGCCCTTCATGTCGGCCAGCGATTTCACGTCACCACGCGGATGGGTGATAAGCACCTGCGGGTCTTTCTGGAACACCGCCATCACCGCGCGCACCGGCACGCCCTCGCGCACCATATTGAGCGGAATGAAGCTGTTCGAGCCGATGCCGAAATCTGCCGCGCCGCCGGCCAGAAGCTGCGGCACATTCACGGACGGCCCGCCCTCCATGATCTTCACATCCAGTCCGGCCTTCGCATAAAGCCCGGTGGCGAGCGCTTCGTAGAAGCCGCCATGCTCCGCCTGCGCTTTCCAGTCGGTGACGAAAGTGATGTGCGTGGGCGCCGCCTGCACCGCCCCGCTCGTCATTAACGCGGCCAATGCCAATGCTGAAAAAAGCCGCCCCTTCATTGCCCCTGACCTTTCGCCATCGTTCCGTTTAACCGATTGCTAACCAGTTTTTTCAGTGTGCCGGAACGTCTGCCGCTTTGCTACCGTTCGCCCAATTATGATCGACCTCGCGCCACGCCCGCGTGCGCTTCGCATCCTCTGCGTCGAGGAAAATGATGTGGAGCGCCGGCTGCTGCAAGCCTGCCTGGATGCCGCCCGGATCGAAGCCATCTTCGCGCGGACGGCCGCGGAGGCTGTTGCCTATTTCCGCCAGCATCCGGTCGACATGGTGTTCATCGATATCGACCGCCATTCGCCCGGGGAGTTGGGCGGCTTTCGCCGGATACGCGCGACGCCGGGCCGCGGAAAGACGGTGCCCATTGTGCCTGTCACCGATAATGACTGCCATTGGAGCGAGAAGGATTACCGCGATGCCGGCTTTGCGGGATTGTTTCTCAAGCCCATCGAACCGTCACGGCTGTTCCGCACGATCGACGACGTTCTTTACGAACACCGTCAACCGCCGCTGCTGGCACCTTCACGTCCTGTCGTCCACGTCCCGCACGTCGCCTGACGCCGCACGGCGTCGATTTTCGCGAAATCTTTTTCGTTGCTGATCAGCGTCCGGAAGAGCACCAGCCCCTGCGTCGTCGGCGCGCGAATGACGAGCCGTCCGGCAATGTGCATCGGCTCTGTGCCCTTGTCCGGCGGCAGGATGATCAGTTCCAGCGGCTGATTGCCAATCTGCCGGTCGTTGAGGGCGAAGAAATTGTTGGTGTCGGCATCGAAGGCGGAGACGGACCAATAGGTGTTGGGCGGCACTTCGGCCTTCACTTCCAGCGCATCTTTGCTGAGGTCGAACCGGCAGGCGGAGTAGAGCAGGTCGGGGCTTGGCCGCACCACGCCGCGCGCATGTTCGTCCGGCCGGTTCTGATGATGGATGGTGTTGGCCGCGCCCATGCGGTTCAGCGCGATATGCATGATGGCATGCGGCAAATACCAGACGCTGGCGATATGCACGGCCGCCGCGACAATCAGCGTGGCAACGCTCCAGCCGATCCATTCCCGCGAGCTCATGAGCAGGACACCTTCTTGATGGAGGGAAGGGCGACATGGGCGGGATCGGCGGCCACCGAATCCGCCGGATTGTAGAGCCTGAGCGTCAGGCTGAACGGCTTGCCGTCGAGCGCGATCCAGTCGCGATCGAAATGCTTGCGCGAAAGCGTGGCCACGAATTCGCCCGCCGCATTGCGCATCACCGAATTCTTCGACACCGAATAGCGATGCGCCGGATTGGGGATCAGATAGTCGTCCGCCGCATAGGCGGTGATGCTCCACCAGCGCGTGGGCGGATCGCGGCCGGCGACGAGATAGGTGCAGTCGCCGTCCAGCGTGTTGCCGTCGCTGTCGGTGGTGGCCGAGTAGTAGATCGTCTCGTGGCGGTTGAGCGCCAGAAGCCCGTGCACCGCCACCGCGGCGCGGGTGCGCATGTCGCCGCCGGAACTGCCGATGAGAAGATTGGTCTTCCACGGCCCATCGCTCACGCCGCCCGGCATCGCGCCCTTGATGACGAAAGCCCATGTCGCCGCCAGCCCCAGCACCGTGCCGATCACCAGCACGGCAACGATCTTCAAGGCGAGTTTCATGGCGTTCCCCTTGCCACCACGCCATCCTTCATGACGAATTTCACCTTTGCAATCGCGCCGATGTCTTTTGTGGGATCGCCTTCCACCGCGACGAGATCGGCCAATACGCCTTCACGGATATGGCCCAGATCGTCGCGGCGAATGATCTTCGCAGCGACCGACGTGGCCGCTTCCAGCGCCTCGCGCGGGCTCATGCCCAGCTTCACCATCCATTCCAGTTCGCGGAAGCTTTCGCCATGCGGGAAGGGGCCGACGTCGCTGCCGCAGCCGATGACTACGCCTTCCTCGCGCGCCAGCCGGAAGGCGTTGGCGGCATCTTCCATGCGCGGCGTTGGCGCACCGCCGCGCGTATGGCCGAGGAAATATTCGCTGATGGCTTCGGCGACGGTAAGCGTCGGCAGAAAGGCGATGGCTTTCTCCGCCATGCGCTTGAAGGTGTCGCGTGTGCCGCTATAGCCGTGCTCGATGGTGCTGACGCCAGCCTCGATGCAGCGGCGCATCGCTTCGTCGTTCATCGAATGCGCGGCGACAGGACGGCCGAGGTCGCGCGCCGTGTCCACGATGGCCTTCAGTTCTTCCAAGGAGAACGTGGGAACGGTTTCGCCGTTCGGCCCCACGCGGTAATCGGCATAGAGCTTGATCCAGTCCGCGCCATGCGCCGCCTGATGACGCACGGCGCGCACGCATTCGTCGATGCCGCTCACTTCCTCCGCGCCCGCATGCAGGCAGCAATCGGGGCGGTAGTTCTTGCGCATCGGCGCATAACCGCCGCTGGCCACGATGGCGCGCGTCGTCACGATCAGGCGCGGGCCGGGAACGATGCCGCCGTCGATGGCGCGCTTGAGCGCCGCATCCGCATAGCCCGCGCCTTCCGTGCCGAGATCGCGCAGCAGGGTGAAGCCGGCGTCGAGGGTATCCTTCGCGTGGCGCACGGCACGCACGGTGCGCAGCGCCTCGCTCTCTTTCAGAACCTGATCGTCCCAGCTCGTGACGTTGTAGGGATGCAGGAAGAGATGGGAGTGCAGATCCATCAGACCGGGAAGAAGGGTGGTGCCCGGAAGATCGATGATTCGGGCGTCGCTGTTTTTCGCGGGGCCGACCGACTCGATCCGGTTGCCACGCACCAGCACGGCGAGGCCGTCGCGGGGCGTGTCGAAGCCGGAGGTCCAGACGCGGGCGGGGCGAAGAAGGATCGGGGTCATGGGCCGTGGGCTGAATTGAATGTCGATTTTCGCTCGCGCGAATTCGTCATTTCACTACATGTTGTGGTCCGAGGGTAGCGGACGCATTCGAAC
>DASXHQ010000027.1:0-27444 GCA_036488415.1 Rhizomicrobium sp. | reverse complement strand
AATTGGGAAAATTCTTTTGAGAGAAGGGAATTTAGCCTAAGTATTTGATCCTATTATCGAAATCCTTTATCGCCCCTCGCATGTCATGGGATTTGCGCGCGAAAGAATCTGCAAAATATTTTTGGTGCAAGCAAAAAGCCGCCGGATGAACAGCCGGCGGCTTCGATGAGAAAAAGCAGTTCGCTTAATTCAGCTTCGCGCCGAGGTCGTTGAGGCTTGTCTCGATCAGCGTGCCGGCGCGCTTCTCGTCGAGTCGGGCGGCGATGAGTTTTTCGGCGGCGGCGGCGGCCGCGTCGGCAGCAAGGGCGCGGATCTCGGCCATGGCGGCGGCTTCGGCCTGGGCGATCTTGTCTTCGGCCTGCTTGCCGCGGCGCCCGATCTGGGCGGCGAGGGCGACGCGCATTTCGGCGGCGATGCGTTCTGCGTCCGCGCGCGCTTCATCGACGATGGCGGCGGCTTCGGCTTCGGTGCCGGCGGATTTGCGCTTGTAGTCCGCGAGCAGCGCTTCGGCTTCGGCGCGCAGGCGCGCAGCTTCGTCCAGCTCGGCTTTGATAGCGAGCGCACGGTCGTCGAGGATTTTGCCAATCATCTTCGGCGCGCCGGCATAAAGGATCACGCCGATGACAACGAGAAAACCGATGCCAACCCAAAATTCGGCGTTCGACAGCAATTCCATGGGTCAGCTCCCGCTTGCCGCTTTGACGGCAGCCGCTGCGTCGTCCACTGAGACCGTTTCGCCGGTGAGGTGCGTGACGATTTCGATGGCCGCATCTCGCGCCGCATCGGTCATCGAAGTGCGTGCTTCGGCGCGCATCGCCTGGATGCTGGCTTCCGCCTTCGCCGTCGCTTCATGTGCCTTGGCATCGGCGTCGGCCTTAGCCTTATCGATCTCGCCGGAGATGCGCTTGCGGGTTTCTTCCGCATGTGCGTTCGCCTTGGCGCGGGCGGCAGCCAGCGCCGTCTGATAAGCGGCGGAGGCGGCATCGGCATCGCTGCGATGCTTCTGCGCCTCGGCAATGTCTCCGTTGATCTTGTTGCGGCGCATGGTGATGACGCCGTTGATGCGCGGGCCCGCAACCCGCCACAGCACCACGAACAGGAAGGCGAACGTCACCACCAGCCAGAAGATCTGGCTGGGGAAGGTGGACGTGTCGAACGGCGGGAAGCCGCCCGAGCCTTTTGTAGGCGCAGGCTGCTCCGTCGTCGCGTTCATGGCGCCGGCGTCGATCATCAGGCGATTACGTGAACAGGATGATGAGCGCGATCACCAGGCCGAACAGGCCCGTCGCTTCGCACAGCGCGAAGCCGAGGAGCAGGTTGGTCGTCTGCGTGGCGGCGGCACCCGGATTGCGCAGCGCGCCCGAGAGATAGCTGCCGAACACGTTGCCGATGCCGATACCGGCGCCGACGAGGGCGATACAGGCAAGGCCGGCACCGATCATTTTTGCTGCTGCGAGATCCATGTCTTTCAAGTCCTTCTGGTCAAACTCAGTGATTGTCGTGGAGGTGAAGCGCTTCGTTCAGATAGATGCAGGTGAGGATCGCGAACACATAGGCCTGCAGGAACGCCACCAACAGTTCCAGCAGCATGATCGCGACAATCAGAAGGAAGGGCGCGATCGACAGGATGGAGAGAACTCCACCCGCGGCGCCCAGCATGACAACGAAGCCGCCGAACACCGCGAGCATTGTGTGTCCCGCGAGCATGTTGGCGAAAAGACGAACCGAAAGGCTGATCGGGCGCGTGAGGAACGAGATGATCTCAATCGGCACCAGAAGGATCAGCAGATACCACGGCGCGGCCGGCACAAAGAGCTTCAGAAAGCCGATGCCATGCTTCATGAAGCCGACGACGATCACCGTGAGGATGACGAGCGCGGCCATCGCGAAGGTGACGGCGATCTGGCTTGTCACCGTGAACGAGCCGGGGATCATGCCGAAGAAATTGCAGAACAGCACGAACACGAAGATCGTGAAGACGAACGGGAAGAACGCGAGCCCGTCGTCGCCCGCCGAGGTATGGATCATGTTGGCGACGAATTCGTACGACATCTCCGCCATCGACTGCACGCGCGAAGGGACCAGGCGCTTGCCGCCCATCGCCAGCGTAAGGAACAGCGATGCGGCGGCGACCACGATCACCATGAGAAGAGACTGGTTGGTGAAATAGATGTCGTGCCCGCCGATCTGGAAGAGCGGATGCTCGACCAGCGGCTTCACCTCGAATTGCTCCATGGGATGCATCGCCACGGCGCTAACTCTCCTCGTCGTCTCTTGCGGCAGGCGCGGGCCCTTGGGCCGCAACCTGCGCGTTGATCTCGGTTGCCGCGCGCATGACGTTGCGGATACCGGCCGCAGCCCCAAGCACAACGAACACAATCAAAAGCCACGGTTTGGTGTGGATGCCGAAATAGCCGAACAGCCAGTCCAATCCCCACCCGATCGCGCCGCCAACAACCAGCGCGGCCACCAGCTCCGTCGAAAAACGGAAGGCGATGCCCATCTGCGTCGGCGGCGGTTGGTTCTTCCGCGGCGCCAGTCGCTGTTGGGCATCGTCGAGCCGCGCGCCCAGGCGCTTCAGGTCATCGGGTCCGGTAGGGCTCATGAGCTTCCCGATCGCGAATACTGCGCGCAATTGCTGGACCTTCGCGGCTTCCCGAAGGCGCGCGGAACATAGGGACGCCCCTATGGCCTGTCAAGAATGTTAAAGTGCGATAAGGCATTGGTTCCATTGACGAAATTCGCGGCGCGGCGAAATGCGCGCAAGAATGTTATCGAGAGGGCGAGAATCGTCAGCGCAACTCCACAATCGCGATGCCGCTCTGCAGATGCCCCAAGAGTTCGGGCCAAGCATGTTCGAACCGCTTGAGCAGGGCGCGCTTCAGCAAGTTGCCCGTGCGAATCCAAATGATTTTTGCGCCGGGCTGTGTTTCTGCGAGTAACGGAAAGTCTTGATCCTTGGTGATCAGAATGCAGTCGGCCGAACACGCATATGTCCAAATCTCAATGTCGGAAGCATCACGAAGTCCAATCTCACGCAAAGCGGACGCATCATGGCCTCGCGCGCGAATCCAGACCGCCAGCGAAGGCGGCAACTGAGCATCGACGATGAACTTCAACTTATTCGGCCGCTACAACGACGGGATGGCCAACCATGCGAGCGGCATATTCAAGGCACGCCCGAATATCATCAGCTTCGAGGTCGGGAAAATCGGCGAGAATTTCCTTCTTAGATGCCCCTTGCGCCAACATCTCGAGAATATCGGCGACGCGAATCCGCATGCCGCGAATGCAAGGCCAGCCGTGGCATTGTTCCGGCTTGATCGTGATGCGAGATAGCAGATTACTCATACTTAACAGTAGCACGAATAGGCCAAACAATCCACCAACGGCTCAGGGCTTATTCCGCCGCCGCGATCTGCGTGGCTTCGGCGAGCTTGACCGAGACCAGCTGACTGACGCCGCGCTCGGCCATCGTTACGCCGAAGAGGCGATGCATCCGGCTCATCGTCAGCGCGTGGTGGGTGATGACAAGGAAGCGCGTGTCGGTGATGCGCGTCATCTCGTCGAGCAGGTTGCAGAAGCGCTCGACATTGGCGTCGTCCAGCGGCGCGTCCACTTCGTCCAGCACGCAGACCGGCGCCGGGTTCACGAGGAACACCGCGAAGATCAGCGCCATCGCCGTCAGCGCCTGCTCGCCGCCCGAGAGCAACGTGAGGTTCTGCAAGCGCTTGCCGGGCGGGCGTGCGAAGATTTCGAGGCCGGCTTCCAGCGGATCTTCGGATTCGGTGAGCGTGAGCTTGGCTTCGCCGCCTTCGAAGAGCTTGGTGAAGAGCATCTGGAAGTTCTCGTTCACCTTCGCATAGGATTCGATGAGACGCTCGCGGCCTTCCTTGTTCAGTGAGGAGATTCCGCGGCGCAGACGATCGATGGCGCCGGCGAGATCGTCGCGGTCGGTGGTGAGGCCGGTGAGGCGCGTTTCCTGCTCGTGCGCTTCTTCTTCGGCGCGCAGATTCACGCCGCCCAGAGATTCGCGCTCGGCTTTCAGCTTCTCCACGCGCTTGTCGGCATATTCGATGGAGGGAAGGTCTTCGCCGTCCTTGAGTTCGGCTTCTGCGGCCAGTCCTTCCGGCGACAGATCGAGTTCGTCGCGGATGCGAGTGCGCAATTCATCAATGCGCTCGGCGGCGGATTCCGACAGCGCCTGCGAACGGGCGCGTTCCTCGCGCGCGGTGGAGGCGGCCGCTTCGGCGGCTTTCAGCGCCTTGTCGGCAGCGGCAAGAACCTGCTCGGCTTCGGCGTGCAGATCCGCGGCTTCCCGGCGCGCGGCTTCGGCGGTGCCGATGGCGTCGAGCAATGCGCCGCGCTTGTCGGCCAACATCTGTGGCACCGCTTCCAGCGTGACGAGTTCTTCGTTCATCGCGGCGAGGCGGCGGTCGAGTTCTTCGATCTGTGCTGTCGCAGCGGCTCGGCGGGTTTCCCAGCGGGATTTTTCTTCCGCGATAGTGCCAAGGCGCAGCGTGCGCATCGCGCCGGCGCGGGTGAGGCCTTCGACGGCGCCGCGCGATTCCGCATCGGCACCGCGCGCATCGGCGGCATCGCTGCGCGCCTGCGCGACAGCTTGCGCCAGCGCCGCGCCATCGGCGAGCGCGGCGAGGGCGTCGGAGGCTTCTTTCTCGGCAGCGACGGCGGTGTCGCGCGTTTGCGTGAGGCGGCGGATTTCGGCCTCCAGCGAGGCGAGGCGCGACATGCGCTCGGCGGCGGCGCGCGCGGCTTTCGCCGCTTCATCCTGCGCCGCGATCAGCGCACGGCTGGCTTCGCTCTGTTTCTGGTCGGCAGCGCGGGAGGCTTCGCGTGCGGCCTGCGTCGCATCGCGCGCGGCGGAATAGGTGGCGAAGATTTCGCTCTGCTGTTCCTTGGCCTTGGCGATTTCGGTTTCGAGATCGGCAAGGCGGTTGCGCTGTGCCAGACGCATCGCGGCCTGCGACTGCGCTTCGGCGGAAGCGGAATAACCGTCCCAGCGCCACACATCGCCGCGCGCGGAGACGAGGCGTTGCCCCGGCTTCAATTCGGCTTGCAGCTTCGAGCCCTGGTCATGGAATACGACGCCTGTCATGGAAAGGCGGCGCGCCAGTGCTTCCGGCGCCTCCACGAATTTGCTGAGCGGCTGAACGCCATCCGGCAACGCAGGCGCATCGGTGAGCGCGCCGAGATTGCGCCAATGGTGCGGCGAGGCTTCATCCAGCGGCGATTGCAGATCGTCACCCAATGCGGCGGCGAAGGCAGCTTCGTAACCCGGCTGCACTTTCACCGCGTCGACCAGTGGCGGGAAGAGATCGTCACCCTGCGGACGCAGCAGATTGGAAAGCGCGCGCGCTTCGGCGGACAATTCCTGCACGCGGCGTTCGATGTCTTGCAGCGGCTTGCGCGCTTCGCCTTCGGTCGCTTCGGCCTGTTCGAGCGCAGCGCGGGCGGCTTCGAACGCGGTGCGCAGTTCTTCGGCGGCGGTGCGCGCGGCTTCGGTCGCGGCTTCGGCGGCGCGGGCGTCCGGCGAATTGGCCGCGCCTTCCGTCGCCTGATCCAGACGCGACTGCGCTTCGGAAAGTTGCGCACCGCTGGTTTCGACAAGCGCGGCAGCGACTTCGCGCTGGCGATCGAGACCGTTCTTTCGCGCATTCCATTCCGCGAGTTCGGCGTTCAGGCGCTCCAGAGTCTGCTCGCGTTCACGCAGGGCGTCCGCCAGCTCTATGGCGCGCGCCTGCGCGGCTTCCAGATCGTCCTTCGCGCGTGCTTGCGCGGCTTCGAGTTCGGTGGCCTCGGCGGAAAGCTTTTCCAAAGCCGCGCTGGCGTCGGCATCGAGAGTCTTCTCGCGCGCGATATCCTGCTCGGTCTGGCCGATGCGCTGGCGCATGCGCTGCGCTTCTTCGCGCGCGCGCGCTTCCTCGGCATCGAGCGCTTCGCGTTCGACGGTGAGGCGATGCAGCGCGGCCGCGCGCTCGGCCTCACGCTGGCGGAGCGGCGGCACAGCGGCGGCCGCGTCGACCTGAATGGTGGAAGCTTGCGCCGCCTGATCGGTGCAGACGGCGACGGCGTCATTCGCGGCGGCGAGCGCTTCTTCGGCGTGCTTCGCCTGCGCTTCGGCGGCGAGCCAGCGCAGATGCAGCGCCAGGGCTTCGGCCTTGCGGATGTGGCCGGAGAGGTTGCGGTAACGCGACGCTTGCCGCGCCTGGCGCTTCAGGTTCTGCAAGCCGGCTTCTACTTCGCGGATCACGTCGTCGATGCGCGACATGTTGGTTTCGGCAGCGCGCAGGCGAAGCTCGGCTTCATGACGGCGCTGATGCAGGCCGGAGATGCCAGCAGCTTCTTCCAGAATGGCGCGGCGGGCGAGCGGCTTTTGCGAAATCAGCAGGCCGATCTGGCCCTGGCGCACAAACGCTGTCGATCCTGCGCCCGAGGCGGCGTCGGCAAAGAACAGTTGCACGTCGCGCTGGCGCACGTCGCGGCCATTGATGCGATAGACGCTGCCAGCTTCGCGCTCGATACGGCGCGAAATCTCGATCGTGTCGTAGTCGTTGAATTGCGGCGAGGCTTTGCGGTCGGAATTGTCGACATGAAGAATGACTTCGGCCTGGTTGCGCGAAGGACGGCCAGACGAGCCGGCGAAGATCACGTCGTCCATTTCCGTGCCACGCACGGAGGTGGGACGCGTTTCGCCCATCACCCAGCGGAGCGCGTCGAACAGATTGGACTTGCCGCAACCGTTCGGGCCGACAACGGCCGTCAGCCCCGGCTCGATGAGAAGCTCCGTGGGCTCCACGAATGACTTGAAACCGGAAATCCTGAGCCTGTCGAACTTCAACGCAAACGCGCCCTTATCGCTGATGCTTCTGGCGCGCTGCTTTAAGCGCCAGCACTGTTTATGTCACGCAACACACGCCCATTTGGGCTGATTCGCGCAAAGCCGGTCAACGAATGACGCGGACTTATCCGCAGGCAAAAGCGCTGTCCGCCTGCACTATTTTTTCGCCAGCATGCTGTCCAGATAGGTCTTAATGTCACCCGTGGACTCGAAGGGCGGCGCGGTCTGGCCGTTCACCAGGAAGGTCGGCGTTCCGTTGATGCCATACGTCGTCTGCGCATAGGCGCCGACATCGGCGGCCCGCTTGTTGGCGGCCTGATCGCCGATGCACTTGTCCACCTGGTCGGAGTTCATGCCTGCGATGCGGCCCATATCGACCAGCGCCGAGTGAACATCCTGAATCTGGTAGCCATCCGGATCCCATTTTGGCTGGTTGCGGAAAAGCAGGTCGATGAACTGGAAATAATTGTCGGCGGGCAGGCAGCGCGCCATCGATTCCGCCGCAATATCCACTTGGCTCAGCGGGAACACGCGGAAGACATAATAGACCTTGCCTGTGTCGATGTAGTTCTTCTTCAGATAGGGAAACAGCGTCATGTCGAAACGCGCGCAATGCGGGCAGGTGGGCGCCGCATACTCGACCATCGTGATCGGGGCTTTCGAATTTCCCTGCGTCCGGTCGCCGCTGGTGATCGTGACCTTATATTGCGTGCCGCCGGAAGCGAGCGCGCCGGTGTCGTCCGTTGGGGCCGAGAACACCATGTAAGCCACCACGCCGATGGCGATGACGGCCAGCACGACAAGACCGATAAGAAGCTGTCTCCGGTTCATTTTTCGCTCAGGGATTGGGTCCGCGGACCTTGCTTGTGGCAGAGGAAAGCGCGCCATTCAATTGCCGCGCTGCGGCATCCGGGGTGCGCGGGCGCGGGCCAGGTTCACCAGGGCTTCGCGCAGGGATTCCGGGCCTTTGTAGGACAGGGCCGGATCGTTCGGCGGGACATGGGCCGCGCGCTTGGGCGGCGGCCTGTGGATAAGTTTCTGGGGGAACGGCCCCTGCACGAATCGCAACTTGGTGACGGCGGCACGGCCCAGATAGGCATTGATGCGCTCGCAAAGCTGGCGGGTCTCGTGCTGCAGGAACAGCGAGGCGCCCGGTTCGGCGCGCAATATGAGCGTTCCGCCGTTTGCCGCTTCGGAGAATTTCATCGGCCGGGCGATGCGGGCGATGTCCGGTCCGGCGATCTCTTCCCAACGAAGGACCAGCGTGGGATCGCGAAAGCCCATGCGCGCGATGGCCGACGCGCCGATGTTGGACGCATCGCGCGACACCGGCTCGCTGCGATTGCGGCGGGTGAGCGGGAGTTCTGGTTGGTCGCGGCGTTGCGGCATACTGGGAATATAGTGTGGATTGGGCTGAATGGCGACGCGGGCAAAGAACAAGCAAACACCGGCTGCGCTACTGCTCGCCTGGTATGACCGGCATCGCCGTGTGCTGCCGTGGCGCGCGCCGAAGGGGCAGGTGCAGGACCCGTATCGGGTCTGGCTGTCAGAGATCATGCTGCAGCAAACGACGGTGCAGGCGGTCAGGCCGTACTTCGCGAAATTCCTGAAGAAATGGCCGAATGTGAAAGCGCTGGCGCGCGCGGAGCAGGATGACGTGCTCGCGGCGTGGGCGGGGCTTGGCTATTACGCGCGGGCGCGAAACCTCCATAAGGCGGCGAAAGCTGTCGCGCAGATGGGCGGCAAGTTTCCCACGACCTACGACGGCCTGCGCGAATTGCCCGGCATCGGCGATTACACCGCGGGCGCGATTGCCGCGATTGCCTACGATCTTCCTTATGCCGCGATGGATGCGAATGCCGAGCGCGTGATCGCGCGCTATGCGGCAGTGGAAGAACCGCTGCCGAAATCCAAGCCTGCGATGCGCGCGGCATTGCAGGCGCTGGTGCCGCAGAAGCGGGCCGGCGATTTCGCACAGGCGCTAATGGATCTGGGTTCGGCGATCTGCACGCCGAAGAGGCCCGCGTGCCTGAACTGCCCGTGGATGGAAGGCTGCGAAGCGCGCAAACTCGGCATCCAGGAGCAACTTCCCGCGCGGGGCGCGAAAGCGGTTCGTCCTTTGAAGCGCGGCGCAGCATTCGTCGCGCGCGATGCCAGCGGTGCGGTTCTGCTGGTGAAGCGCCCGGAGAACGGCCTGCTTGGCGGCATGTTGCAACCGCCGCTCGGGCCGTGGACGGAAGACTTCCCGTCAAAAGCCGAAGCGATGAAGCAGGCGCCGTTCAAAGCCGAGTGGAAAAAGCGCGTCGGCGTTGTGCGCCACGGCTTCACGCATTTTGAGTTGGAGATTGAGGTTTATGTCGCCGAAATTTCCGCACGCCCCAAACACATCCACACTTGTCATCCCCGGCCGAGCGACGCGAAGCGGAGCGAGGGGAAGGGGACCCAGGCGTCGAAATCCAATCCGGTCTCACCACCTGGGTCCCCTTCCCTCGGATTGCTGACGCAATCCTCGCCGGGGATGACAAATGTGTATTGGATTGAAGAGCGGAGCTTAAACGACGCAGCGTTGCCAACGGTTATGCGTAAGATTGTGCGTCATTGAGTTTAAGGCGCGACCACCACGGACTCGTTGCAATTAATAGCGCCATTACGACTATCTATTTGGGCGACTTGGTCGAGCCCTACAGGCGAGCGCGTATCCCTAACAACCCAACTCCAACCGCTAAGATCAGCGGCCCAATATGTCCATTGACGTTCGCCACCACACTTATGCGCTGCAATAACCAGAGCATCTTTCTCAGTCGCAACGGGTCCAGAATTTGGCAAAGGAGGCAACGTCTGACATCCCGCCAGCAATACTAATGCCATGAAGGCGGCGAGTTTGTTTCTCACGCCAAATCCGCTCTCAACCGCTGACGCAGCACATCAATGGGAATCAGTTTTCCCTTGTCCTCGTACTGCCAGAACGTCCAGCCGTTGCAGGCGTCGAGGCCTTGCACATGGGCGCCGATCTGGTGGATCGAGCCGGTGGCGTTGTCGCAGACGAGCGTTCCATCCGCGCGGACCTTCGCCTGATGGCGCTTTTGCGTTCCGCGCAGCACCGTGCCGGGCGGCAATAGTCCTCGTTCGACAACCCACCCAAAAGGAATGCGCGGTTCGCTCCGCTTCGATTTTGTGACTTCGATGGCGTCCTTGTCCGCCGGTTCGACTGACGCGATGCGGCGGCGCGCGACGCTGGCGTATTTCGCCTCGCGCTCCAGGCCGATGAAATGCCGGCCGAGGCGGCGCGCCACCGCGCCGGTCGTGCCCGAACCGAAGAACGGATCGAGGATCACGTCGCCCGGCTTGGACGACGACAGGATCACGCGATGCAGCAGGCTTTCCGGCTTCTGCGTGGAATGGGCCTTGTCACCGTTCTCGTCTTTCAGGCGTTCGCCGCCGGAGCAGATCGGCAACGTCCAGTCGGAACGCATCTGCAGATCGTCGTTCAGCGCCTTCATCGCTTCGTAATTGAAGGTGTAGCTCTTCTGCTTCTGGTCGCGTGTCGCCCAGATCATGGTTTCGTGCGCGTTGGTGAAGCGCTTGCCGCGGAAGTTCGGCATGGGATTGGTCTTGCGCCAGACCACGTCGTTCATGATCCAGAAGCCGAGATCCTGCAGCGTCGCGCCGACGCGGAAGATGTTGTGATAGGAGCCGATCACCCACAGCGCACCGTTCGGCTTCAGCACGCGGCGTGCAGCGGTGAGCCAGTCGCGGGTGAACTTGTCGTATTCGGCGAAGCTGGAGAACTGATCCCAGCCATCATCGACGGCATCGACCTTGGACTGGTCCGGGCGATGCAAATCGTTCTGAAGCTGGAGGTTGTAAGGCGGGTCCGCGAAGATCAGGTCGGCGCAGCCTTCGGGCAGCGCGTTCATGCTCTTGATGCAGTCGCCTTCGATCACGCGGTCGAGCGCGTTGTTCAGGTCCAGTTTGAAGGTGCTCATTGCCCGCCCGAATCAGTCCACAGACAGGCAAAGTGATTCGCGCTGATTCGCGCGTCAAGAGTCTTTGTGAATCAAAGTGTTACGTCTTGAGTCACAGGGTCCTGTGGATACAACATGTTGTGGATAGGCCCGAAGCTTCGGCGGTGATGTGGGCAGGGGCCGTGCTTTTCGAGTCCGGCATAGTGGTCCGGCGTGCCGTAACCCTTGTTGTTGAACCAGCCATAATGCGGGTGCTCGTAGTGCAGCGTGCGCATCATCCGGTCGCGCGTGACCTTGGCGATGATCGAGGCGGCGGCGATGGAGACGGACTTCGCATCGCCATCGATGATCGTGTCGCACGGGCAGGGCAGCGCCGGCGCATCGTTGCCGTCCACCAGCGCGAACATCGCCGCGACTTTCAACTCCCGTACGGCGCGCGCCATCGCCAGATGGGTGGCCTGGCGGATGTTGATGAGATCGATTTCGTCCACGCTGCCGATGCCAACACCCCACGCGACAGCCTTCTCGACGATGACAGCGTAGAGCTCCTCGCGCGTTTCCACATCGAGCTGCTTGGAGTCGTTGAGGCCCTTGGGCATCTTCTTGCGGTCGAGGATGACCGCCGCCGCAACCACCGGTCCCGCCAGCGGACCGCGTCCCGCTTCGTCCACGCCGGCGATGGGGCCGGGCATGGTTTTGAGGAAGCGGGACTCATAAATGTAATGCGGCATGACGGCGAGACTAGCTTTTGGCTTCCGCAAACCAAAGCGGCACGTCGTAATTGATTGTGAGTTCTTCGCCCGCCGCGATGTCGCGCAAGGCGCGGATGCTCATTTCATTCTCTTCGTAATGCCGCGTCAGGCTGACATTCGACGTATCGGAGTGGTTGTAGAGGCTGAGATAACCGAGCCCAACCGCGCATTCCTGCCCCGGCTCGTATCCCTCGACGTCCTCGCCCCAGGCGAAGCTGTAATCGTTGAGGCCGGGGCTTTCGGATTCCACCGTGCCGATGGGGAGCACCGGCGACCGTTCGATCAGCTCACCGGCGGCGATGGGCGCAGCGGCGATGACGCCGCGGCCCTTGCCGGGAATCTGCACATAAACAATCTTTTCCAAGCTGCGCTCTTCGATGTTCAGCCGATGCCGGCCACGATCCCGTGCGAAGATTTGGAAATGCCGCGCATCGCCTGAATTGTAAAGCCTGCATCTTGTAGCGCCTTGCAGGCGGCGGATACTTCATCGCCACCGCGGCTGAGGGGATTGGGCGCTTTGGAGCGCTTGCCGTGCAGGCGCAGCACCATCACGAACTTGCCACCCGGAGCGAGCAGCGAGCGGATCTCGGCCAGGGTCGTCGCCGGATGTTTCCAGAACTGGAAGGAATGCAGCGCGGCGATGGCGTCGTAAGGGCCATCTTTGGGCAATCGCGTGTCGTCGCCTTCCAGCAATTCGATCTGCATCTTCTTACGGAAGCGGCGAAGCTTCCTCTGCGCAGTCTCCACCATCAATGGCGACGGATCGACGCCGGCGAGCTTTGAGGGCTTCAACTTCTGCGCGACCATCTTTTCCAGATGGCCGGTGCCGAAACCAATCTCCAGATAGGATTTCGGCTTGGCGGCTTTGAGTTGATCAACGGTCCAGCGATAGGCGGGACGGTTCAGCCGGCCCATTAGCCAGCCGAATATCCTCCCCATCCGTCCTCGCGGCCGTTCGGCCTGCGAGAACTTCTTCGCCCCTCTGGCCATTTCTTACTCCGGCCGGTCCACCACAAGCCGCGTGAAAGACGCGGTCAGCATCAACGCCCCAAAAGCAACGGCGACCGGCAGCAAGTCTCCCAAACTCAATGTGACTGTTTCAATCGCGGCGCTGATCGAAGCCAAGGGTAGCGCCGCCAGAACGACGCCTGCCACCGCCAGAAGAACAAGTTGGTCCAACAGCTTATGGCGCTCATTTAACGCAAGTGCGCGGCGGGCAACAGCGGCAGAAAATCCGTCATCGGCCACCGAAGGCAGCGGCTGGGAGAGCAGGGTGTCCAGATTGTCCGTCATGGCGGGCCTTCCAGAAGCGCGCGCAGCTTCTCACGCCCGCGCAGGATATGCGACTTCACCGTGCCCAGCGGCATCTCCAGAATAGCGGCGGCTTCTTCATTGGAATGGCCAAGCGCAAAGCAGAGCGTCAGCGCGGCACGTTCACTCGCGGAGATGCGCGACATTGCAGCCTCCAGATCGAGTTTCGTATCGGGCGAGGTTTCTGCTGACTGCTCCGGCAAGTCCTCCATCAGTTCCGGCTTGCGCTTGCGGGCTTCCATCAGGAACCGCGACCAGGCGATGCGCGAAAGCCAACCGGCGAACGAGCCTTCGCCGCGATATTGCGAAATCTTGCGCCAGGCTTCGAGGAAGGTCTCCTGCGCCAGATCGTCCGCCAGTGCGTGATCGGCGCAGGTGAGGCGGCGCAGGAAGCCGCGCAGTTGCGACTGGTTCTGCCGCACGAGCACGCCGAAGGCCGCGGTGTCTCCACCCGCGGCCCGCGCTATCAGATCGGACTCGTTCATCCCTCTTCAGCATAGCGCCTCATTGCGGCGGCGTGCGTGGCCGATCGAACAGATAGGCAAGCACGCGGCTGAAGCCGATCATGAAGGGGAAGATGCCGACAAAGGGCAGCCAGCCGGGGCCGCTCGCGCGGAAGTCGTTGTCGCCGCCGAAGAAATTGTTCAAGTCGCCCGTGGTCATCGCCCACAAAAAGACAAACAGCGCGACGCCCACGCACATCATGTAGATACCGCCCGACAGCGAATAGCGATGCCACCCGCCGCGATAGCCATAGCCGTCGTAACTGCGTCCATTGCCATTGAGAAGTTCCTGGGGGATCGGCTGGCCCTTCTCAGCCAGTTTCTCAATCACGCGATGGCGGCTGGTGCGCTCGCGATAACCGAAGAAATTGGTCAGGAAGACGATAAGTACGATCGCGCCCCAGAAGATCGCGCTGACCAGAAGCCCATTTCCATGTGTAACAATCATGCCTGCTCCTTCGGGCCGGATCGGCCCTTTGTACATTCGATGCGTGCTAGGGGCGGTTTGGATGCGGGCTTTAGAAATTTTCTTTCCGGGTTATTGTGAGGACTGGCGAAGAACCCGAAAGCAGGGGCGCGCGCGCACCGCGCGCTGGGGAGACTTTAATGCGGCGTGTGCTGGCTTGCCTTGTGTGTCTTACGTTTCTAGCTGCAGCGCAGCCGGTTTTTGCCGAGTCTGGACCGCTAGCACCCGGCAAGGCCGCTGGGGTCGAACCCGCCCAAAACAATCTGGACGTCGGCAAGCTGGAAGTGGTGGGAGCCGTCGGTCTGGTTGTGGTGAGCGTCGTTCTGATCTTCGGCACCCATTACAACGACTACCCGAACGCCAAGCGCGCCGGTCCACCCGCCAGCAGCACGCGTTGATACTATAGCAATTCCAGCTGCTGGCCCGGCTCGATCGGGCGCTTGAATTGCGATGTGTCGAGCGGGCGGTGATCGGTGTTGAGGGCGAAGCGCTTCACCGCCAGATGGAACCGCCGCGCGATCATGTCGGCATAGGGACCGGTGCCGCGCATGCGGGTGTTCCACTGGGCGTCATAGTCCTTGCCGCCGCGCATGGAGCGGATGAGCGACATCACATGTTTGGCGCGGCCGGGCTCATTGGCCTCCAGCCATTCGCGGAAGAGGTCCTTGATTTCGAGCGGCAGGCGCAGCAGCACGTAGCCCGCAGACCGAGCGCCGGCGTCCTTTGCGGTTTCAAGGACCGTTTCAAGCTCTTCATCGTTCAGTGCCGGGATCACGGGCGCAAACATGACAGCCGTTGGAATTTTCGCGGCGGACAGTTCGCGGATCGCTTGCAGTCTTTTTGGCGGCGTGGACGCGCGCGGCTCCATGACGCGCGCAAGCTTGCGATCCAAGGTCGTCACCGAAAGCGCGACTTTCGCCAGTCCCGCTTCGGCCATCGGCGCGATAATGTCGAGATCGCGCAAGATTCCCGCATTCTTCGTCACAATGCCGACGGGATGCCTGAACTCCCACAGCACTTCCAGAATGGAGCGCATGATGCGCAGCTTCTTCTCGATCGGCTGATAGGGATCGGTGTTGGTGCCAATGGCCAGAACCTTCGGGACGTAATTCTTCGCTGACAATTCCTTGCGCAGAAGCTCCGCCGCGTTGGGCTTGGTGAAGATCTTGCTCTCGAAATCCGCGCCGGGCGAGAAGCCGAGATAGGCGTGCGTGGGCCGGGCAAAACAATAGATGCAGCCATGCTCGCAGCCCTTGTAGGGATTGATCGACTGGCTGAACGAAATGTCCGGTGAGTTGTTGCGCGTGATGATGGTGCGCGAAGAGTCGCGCAGGATTTCCGTCTTCAGCGAAGGCTCTTCGTCGTCTTCGCTGTTCCAGCCATCGTCGACGAGAACGCGCGTCTCTTTCTCGAAGCGCCCGGAAGTGTTCGAGACGGCGCCGCGTCCGCGGAGGCGCCGGGCGTCTGCTGTGATGTCGAGTACCGTTGTCATTGCAGCGAACATAAGAACGTAGATAGAACAAACAAGTACGAGATGTTGATGACAAGAGAACGTCGGCCACAGGACCTTGTGCAGATACAACCCGGAGGAAGCAGGCTCCGTTCCCCGCATCCGAATCAGTTGATGGAAATGGCGCAACTCTTGGTAAATTCGATCAGAAAGTTTCAATTCATGGTGCGCTGCGAAAATTATTTTATCGCAACTGCGGTAAACCCTTCAGAAATATGATATGAATCATCTTGGGCGGATGGTGTGTGTCGAAGGAGTCTTGAATGCGTCTAATGGGGCTGGGCTTAGGCTCAGCGGCTATGTGTCTGTTGTTGGCATCGCCTGCCTTGGCGGAGCCGATCCAGCAAAATCGTCCGTTGTTCGTGAACGATCATGATGGCGGCGTCATCCCCAATCGGGTGTCCGATCCCGATTTCATCATCAATCCGGATGGCGACGATCCTGCTTCCCAGGGTGTGGAGCAGGCCAATCAGGACCAGGACGAAGACGGCGACGTCTCGATGTATCAGGGCCAGGAAGACAGCGTTCCGGCCTGACGTCAGATGATGTGTTCGGGCGCAGCGGTAAGGCGCGCGAACTCGTTGAGAAGCGTCTGCCACTCGCGCGCCATCGCGGGCGACCAGCCTGCGCCCAGGATGTCGCGCAGAGTTTCCGCAAGGACGTCGAAAAATTTCGCGAAGATTTCGGGCGGCACGCCATAGCCGTCGTGCGTTACGACTTCGCAGCGCAGGAAATTCTCCGCATACGAATTCGGCCCAATGTAATCGAAGATCGCCTCGATCGTTCGCGTCAGCATCTCGCCGCGCACATTGCCATTGGTGTCCCGCGCGAAAAGCGGCAGCATTTCAGGATATTTCCCGAATAGCTTTTCATAGACGCGCGGCGTGATGTCGCCGCAGCGCTCGGCGGCCAGCTCGAAGCTCTGTTCGATCAGGCTGGCGTCGGTCATCCGCCGGCAAGCGCGGTGGTCATGACGATCTCGTCCCCCGGCTTGAGAGGATGGGCCGCAGCCTGTTTGGCGCGAACGATCTCGTCGCCATGGATGAACGCGATGTTGTGGCGGATGGCGCCTTGCTCGTCGAAAATATGAAGCGCGAGCGAAGGATTGCGTTTGCCGAGATCGGCCAGCATCGCACCGATGGAGTTTCCCTCGGCTTCAAGCCAACGCTCGCCTTGCATCAGCCCGCGCAAAAGCGGCGGCAACTGCACACGAACACTCATTGCACGTAAGCGTCCACGCTCATCACGCGCGGAAGGCCGGTTGCGATCTCGTTCCAGCTTTCGCCCAGATTTCCGCTTGCATAGAGCGCGCCCGATGTGGTGGCGAAATAGACGCCGCTTTGTTGATCCGCAGACATGGCGCCGCGCAACACGCCGGCGAAGCAGTTTCCGGGCAGGCCCTTGGTGAGGGGCTCCCAGCGCTTTCCGTCCGCGTTGCGATACACCGCGAGCTGGCCGTCGCGCGGGAAGCGCTGCGCGTCGCCATCGAGCGGCACGGCGAACACGGCTTTGGCCTTGCGGTCCATCGCCATGGCGAAACCGAAGGAGCAGCGATGGCCGTCGCTCATGTCGGTGACGGGCAGGCCGTCTTCCAGCACGCGCCAGTTGTCGCCGCCATCGTCGCTGCGATAGACGCCGAAATGTTCCTGGCGGAAGAGCACATTGGCATCGTCAGGGTCGTGCGCGACGTGATGGACGCAATTGCCGCCGAAACCATGCACGTCCTTGTCCTTGCGCGTCCAGTTCTTGCCGCCATCGTCGGTGCGGAAAAAACCCGCCGCGGAAACGCCGGCCCACATGCGGTTTGGGTTCTTCGCATCCGTCAGGATGGTGTGCGCGCCAAGCCCGCCAAAACCCGGCTGCCATTCCGCGCGCCCTGGCATTTCGTTGAAGCCATCGATCGGCTCCCAGCTTTCACCGCGATCCTTCGAGACGAAAAGCCCGGCTTCGGACACGCCGGCATAGAGCGCGCCACGTGCATTGTGCAGTGTCCAGATCTGATCGACGAAGCGGCCGCCGTCCTTGAGTTTGCCCTCGAAGTCGAACTTCGCGACGAGGCGGTGATGCTCCGGATTGCCGCGATCTTCGGGACGGTAGCGCGGTGCGGATTCGAGTTGCTTCCAGTCTTTCAAATTGTCGCTCGCGAACAAGGCGACGCCGAAATTGGGGCTGTTGACCGCGGCATAGGTGCGGCCCTTGTCGTCGCGCACCGACGCGGTGACGGGCCAGCCGCGCAGGACGAAATCCTCGCTCCAAGTCTTTCCATCCTTGCTTTGCAGGACCGCAGCACCCTTCGGCGTGCCGACAACAAGCGAAACAGCCATTCGCGTTTTCCTTTTCCACCCGAAGGAAACACTAGCAGATCGGACGGCCTATTTCTCGTTCAGCCGCGGCATGATCTCGACAAAGTTACAGGGCCGATGCCGGATATCGAGCTGGGATTTCAGGATACCGTCCCAGCCATCCTTCACCGCGCCGGTCGAACCGGGCAGCGCGAAGAGGTAGGTTCCGTTGGCCACACCTGCGCAGGCGCGCGATTGCAAGGTGGAGGTGCCGATCTTCTCGAAGGAAATGCGGTGAAAGACGGCGGAGAAGCCGTCGATCTCTTTTTCGAACAGTGGCTTCATCGCTTCGACCGTGACGTCGCGGCCCGTAAGGCCAGTGCCGCCGGTCGTGATGATGGCGTCGATCCCACTGTCATCGATCCATTGCTGAAGCTGCGCGCGGATCGTCGGGATGTCGTCTTTGACGATGACACGATCCGCCAACACATGACCAGCATCGGCGATACGCGCCGAAAGTGTGTCGCCGGAGGTGTCGTTCTCGCGGGTGCGCGTGTCGGAAACTGTCATCACCGCGATGCGGACGGGAACAAACTTTATGCCTTCATCAATAGGAGGCATCGCTGACAATCGTGGTGACGGGCGGGGGCGCGGGAGGCTGCATGGGCGCGGCCGGTGTCGGCATGTTTGCCGGGCGTTTATATTTCGGCCAATCACCGGCGGCGGCCTGATCGAGCGCGGGTGAAGCCTGGTTCTGTCGCCGGTTATACATCCAATAATAGGTCATCACGCGGCGCACATAATCGCGCGCTTCCGGTGACGGCATGGTCTCGAGGAACAACAGCGGATCGTTCTTGTCCGTGTTCGGGCGATCCATCCAACGGTACACACTGCCGGGACCGGCATCGTAAGCCGCCGTCGTCTGGAAGAGGTTGTTGTTCATCTTGTCGAGCAGTTCGGCGATGTAGCGCTGACCAAGATCAAGGCTGGTCGTGGGATCTTTCAGTTCCGAACGGTTGACGCTGCTGTCGATGTAAGCTGCCGTGCCAGGCATGATCTGCATCAGGCCGGTGGCGCCGACACCGGAGACAGCCTTCTGCTGGAAGCGGCTCTCCTGGCGCACAAAGGCCAGCACCAGCGATGGATCGACACGATAACCGCCGGTGGGCTGATAGCCCGGTATCGGAAACAGGCCGGTCAGCGTCTTGCCCTGCGACGCGGCGAGTTCGCAGGCACGCAATTCGAGGTCCGGTTGATTCATCTGGTGGGCCATCGCGGCGAAGCCTGCGCTCCGGGTGGTGTCGATAGACGCGAGCGCGCGCGTCATCTCCTCATGCACATGCTCGGTTTCGCCGATTTGATAAAGCGCGATGGCGCGATGGGCTGCCGGAATCTGCGAGATCGTGTTGAGATCGGAGGAGGTGAGCGACGCATCGGTGAATCCGGTTTCGCTGTCCCAGCCAAGAATGCGCTCGGAGAGAAGGCCATAGAATGTCGGCTCCAGCCGCGCCGCGGCGACGAGCAGCGTAATCACGCGCCGCGAATTGCCCGCGCGCATATAGGCGCGTGCCGCCCAGAACGCGGCGGCGGATCGCGTGCCCATATGCGTGGAGCCCACTTGCGCCAGCGTTTCGAAATGCTCGGCGGCGGTGTCGTATTTGCCCATGCGATAAAGGGCGAGGCCCGCGATCCAGTCCAGCATCGGCGCGGTTTGCCGGTCGACGCTGCTGACATCGCCGGTGATGCGGAAGGCGTCGAAGTCCTGACCTTCCGCGAGATAAGACCACGCGACTTTCTGCGCGAGACGCGCGGCGTCGCTGGCGGGAATGCCTTGCGCGACGGCGGCATTCATTTGCGCTTCCGCCTGCGCCGGCTGATCGGCTTTCACCGAAACGAGCATTTGCTGGAAAGCGCTGCGCGCGATGTCGGACGACAGCGGCGGATCGCCCGGTGCGCTTTCCTCCGATGTTCCGCCGCCCACGCGACGCGCCGGCGGTGCGGGCGTGGGGATCGATGCGGTCACGCGCATGCCGACAATCTTGTGGTGGCGCTTGATCGGCACGCTCGCGCGCTTGACGCCCAGCGCATAGATGCGATCGGCGACGCCGAGATCGTTATATTCGTTCATCCATGAGACGAGGTCGGAAACCGGAGTCGTGGACGAATGGGGCGAGAGATAATGCTCCGCCTGCGCATAGCCGACGAGCGATCTGTCATTTAGCTGGGCCACCAGCGATTGGGCGTCGTCGAAGCGGCCCGCGCGCTCATCGGCGAAAATCTGGCGATAGCGCTGCACATCGTCCGCCGAGAGCACGGCGACGGGAACCGATTGCGCGAACGCATTCGTGCAACCAAGCGCAAACATGGCGGCAGCAATCAGGAGCATGCGTTTCAAGCGGTCTGTCCCTTCGACACGAACGCGGATTGAAGTGCGGTCAGGTTAAAGATTCGCGTCGCGATGCTCAAGCAATTGAAGCGACTTAATTTTGTCGTCTATCGCCAGAAGATCGCGCCAAGCCAGTTTTTTATGTGCAGGCTGGCGTAGCAGATAGGCCGGATGCAACGTCGGCATCACGGGAACCATGCGGCCGTTCACATGATATTCGAGCCATTTGCCGCGCGCGGCCATGATGCCATCCGTCTTGCCCATGACGTTCTTCACCGCAACCGCGCCAAGCAGAACGATCAAATCCGGATTGGCTAGATCGATGTGACGGCGCAGGAACGGAATGCATTTCGCAACTTCCACGGGATCGGGATTGCGATTGTCCGGCGGCCGCCATGGCAGAACGTTGATGATGTAGACATTCTTCGTGCGGTCCAGCGCGATGGACGCCAGCATCTTGTCCAGCAGCTTGCCCGCGCGGCCCACGAAGGGAAGGCCAATCTTGTCCTCATCGCGCCCTGGCGCTTCGCCGATGCAAAGAATGCGCGCGCCGGGAACGCCATCGGCAAATACGGTGTTGGTAGCAATCTTCTTCAACGCGCAACCGTCATAGGCTTCGAGCGCGGCCTTGAGTTCCGGCAGCGTGTTCGCCCGCGCCGCGATCTCCATCGCCGTGCCGATGTCGTCGCCTTCGACGACTGGCGCGGGCGATTTCGCCTGTTGCGCTAGTGTTGGCGCGGGACGCGCAGGCGTGAATGCAGGACGCTGCGGCGCGGGCGCCGGACGATGACCCGGCGCAGGTTGGAGATAATCGGTCGGCTTCGGTGCAGGCTTCGAGACCAGCCGGTTCACCGGCTCCTCGCCGACAGCCTCATCGGCTCCAGCTTCGACAAGCCAGGCGAGGGCGGAAAGAGGATCGAGATCGGCCATGCGCGTCCTTATAGGATGCCGCTGCGGATGAGGCGACCCGTCGGTTGACCCCGCTCGGCCCCGCACCCCATAAACCGAGGCAGAGCTAGAGAATCTTGGGATTTTTGGGATGGCCGAGGACGTTCAGCGCGAGAGCATGGAATATGACGTCGTTGTCGTGGGCGCGGGGCCGGCCGGTCTTGCCGCCGCGATCCGACTGAAACAGCTTGCGGCGGAAGCGGGGAAAGAAGTCTCGGTCTGCATTCTCGAAAAAGGCTCCGAGGTCGGCGCGCATGTCCTCTCCGGCGCAGTGATCGATCCTGTCGGCATCGAAAGCCTCATCCCGGATTGGAAGGAAAAGGGCGGGCCGATCGACACGCCGGTCACGGATGACCGCTTCTATTTCATGGGACATTCGGGATCGATCCGCATCCCGAACTTCCTGTTCCCGCCACTCATGAGCAATCACGGCAATTACATCGTCAGTTTAAGCAATCTCTGTAAGTGGCTGGCACAACAAGCAGAAGCGCTGGGCGTGGAGATCTACCCAGGCTTTCCGGCGGCGGCGGTTGTTTACGGCGACAACGGCGAAGTGAAGGGCGTGACGACGGGCGATCTGGGCGTGACGAAGGATGGCCATCACAAGGACGGTTTCACCCCCGGCATGAACCTGCTGGGCAAATACACGCTGTTCGCGGAAGGCGCGCGCGGTTCCTGCTCCAAGCAGCTTGCCAAGAAATTTGGCCTGCATGAGGGCCGCGATCCGCAGAAGTTTGGCATTGGCCTCAAAGAGTTATGGGAGCTTCCCAAGGACAAACATAAGAAGGGCCTTGTGGCCCATAGCTTCGGCTGGCCGTTGTCCGACGACACCGGCGGCGGTCTCTTCATGTATCACTGGGGCGAGAATTTCTGTTCCATCGGATTCGTCGTCCATCTGAACTATTCCAATCCGTATCTGTCGCCGTTCGACGAGTTCCAGCGCGTGAAGCAGCATCCGCTGATCCGCCAATATCTCGAAGGCGGCAAGCGCGTGGGTTACGGCGCACGCGCGATCACCGAGGGCGGGGCGCAATCGGTGCCCAAGCTCGCATTTCCCGGCGGCGCACTGATCGGCTGCGCCGCGGGCTTCGTGAACGTCCCTCGCATCAAGGGCAGCCACAACGCAATCCTCACCGGTATGATGGCAGCGGAGTCCGCCTTTGCCGCGCTTGCGGCCGGCCGCGCCAATGATGTGCTGGAGGATTATGAGCCGACCGTGAAGGAAAGCGTGGTCTGGAAAGACCTCTGGCGCGTGCGCAATGTGAAGCCATTGTGGTCCAAGCTCGGCACGGTGCTGGCCCTGCCGTTCATAGGGCTGGACATGTGGACCAACCAGCTCTTCGGTTTTTCCATTTTCGGGACGTTGCATCACAGCAAGCCGGACTATGCGACCCTGAAACTGGCCAAAGACTGCAAGCCCATTACATATCCGAAACCCGACGGCGTTATCAGTTTCGACAAACTTTCGTCGGTATTCTTGTCGAATACTAACCACGAGGAGGACCAGCCGGTTCACCTCGTGCTGAAAGATCCCACTATACCGATCCGGGTGAACCTGCCGGAATATGCGGAGCCGGCGCAGCGTTATTGTCCGGCAGGCGTTTATGAGATTGTGCAGGAAGCTTCCGGTCCAAGGTTCCAGATCAACGCGCAAAACTGCGTTCACTGCAAAACCTGCGACATCAAGGATCCTGAGCAGAATATAAATTGGGTGACGCCGGAAGGCGGCGGGGGACCCAACTACACCAATATGTGAGGCCGATTTGCGTAAAACGCTGTTGTTATCCGCCGCCATACTGAGCCTGGCGTTTTCCGCGAGCGCTTACGCCAGCGTGAAAGCCGATGTGGCTGATGGTAACGATACGTCCTTCGGCACCTATCTCTCCGCGCATGTGGCGGCCGGCCAGCACGATCTCGGCGAAGCGGCGAAACTCTATCAATCGAGTCTCGCCGACGATCCCGCCAATTCGGAGATCGCCAATCGTGCCTTCCTCTATACCGCCGCTTCCGGCGACGTGGACCGCGCCATCGCGCTGGCCGACAAAGTGGTCAAGGACGATACCGGTGACCGCGCGGCGCGGCTGGCACTTGCCATCGGCGCGATGAAGCGCGGCAACTATTCGCGCGCGCGCGATCAGCTCACGCAATCCGGCAAAGGTCCGTTCACAACGCTGACGCTGTTCCTGGTGGATGGCTGGGCCGCTGAAGGCGCAGGTGACACCGACGCGGCTTTGAAAGATATGGATGCGCTGGCGGGCGTTGGCGGCACGCCGCAACTCATCAACTATCACAAGGCGCTGATCCTCGATCTGGCTGGCCGCGATGCGGACGCCGACGCTGCTTACAAGCTGGTGCTGCAACAGGCGGCCAATGGGCCGCGCGCGACGGAAGCCTATGGCCGTTTCCTCGAACGGCAAGGCCGCACTGCCGAAGCCAAGGCGCTTTATGAGAGGCTGCAGAAGGACGACAGTCTGCAGCCCATCGCCAGCGCGGGGCTGGCGCGTATTGCCGCCGGCACGAAGCCCGACAGGCTGGTGAACAGCCCGCAAGAAGGCGCGGCCGAAGGGTTGTTCAGCATCGCGGTTTCGCTGAATGACGCGACCAGCGCCGACATTGCGATCCTCTATTTGCGCTTCGCGCTTTATCTGCAGCCGGATTTCGATCTGGCGAAGATCGTTCTGGCTGACCGCTTCGAGACGCTGAAGAAATATGATGAAGCCATCGCGGTCTATCGCAGCATTCCGGCATCGTCGCCCTATCAGGCGGCGGCGATCGTTCAGATCGCCATCGACGAAGGCCGGCTGGACCGCAGCGATCAGGCCATCGCCGATCTGAAGAGCATCATCGATAAGAATCCGAACGATGTCGCAGCGTGGACCTCGCTGGCCGACGCTTATCGCGCCGCGAACCGGGATCAGGATGCGGTCGATGCCTATACCAAGGCCATCGCACTGCTCAATCCGCCGGACAAGAACGACTGGCAGCTCTATTTCGCGCGGGCGGTTTCGGAAGAGAACCTCAAACAACTGCAGCAGGCCGAAGGCGACCTGCAGATGGCGCTGAAGATCTCGCCCGATCAGCCGCAGGTGATGAACTATCTCGGCTATACCTGGGTGGATCAGGGCCGCAAGCTGCCGGACGCGTTGGTGCTGCTGGAGAAGGCACGCAGCCTCAGTCCTTATGACGGCTATATCGTGGACAGCGTCGGGTGGGCCTATTTCCGCATGGCCAAATACAAGGAAGCAGCGACGGCCTTGCAGGCGGCGGTGCTGCTCGTGCCCGGCGATCCCACGATCAACGAGCATCTGGGCGACGCTTACTGGATGGCCGGCCGCAAGCTCGATGCGCGCTTTCAGTGGAACCATGCGCTGGCCTTCAACACCGATCCCAAGCTGAAGCCGGTGATCGAGAAGAAGTTGCAAGACGGCGTGACGGCCGCACAGGCGCGCGCCGGACAGTGATGACCAAGGTCTTTGCCCCGGCGAAGATCAATCTGTTCCTACATATCGGCGATAAGCGCGCGGACGGCTATCATGAGCTGGAAAGCCTCGTCGCGTTCGCCGATGTCGGCGACGATCTGGTTTTCGAGAACGCCGATGAACTTTCGCTAACTGTCGAAGGACCGTTCGCGGCACAGCTTGGAAACGGGAGCGACAACCTTGTCCTGCGCGCGGCCGAGGGCGTGGCGATGCTGGCCGGTCACGATTTGCCGCGGCGCATTACGTTGACCAAGAATTTGCCAGTCGCGTCGGGCATCGGCGGCGGATCGGCGGACGCGGCGGCGACCTTGCGCGCCTTCCTGCTGGAATGGCGGCAGGACGAGATAAAGCTCGCCGATTTCGTGGAGCTGGCGAAAACATTGGGCGCGGATGTGCCGGTGTGTTTCTTCGGTCATTCGGCATGGATGTACGGCATCGGCGATGGCATCGAGCGTGTCGATCTGCCGGAGCTTCATGCCGTGCTGGTCAACCCCGGCGTTTCGGTCGCAACCGGCGAGGTGTTCGGAAAACTTGTAGCGCGCTCGGGCGTGGACAAACTCATCTGGCCGGAAAGCTTCGGCTCGGCGGAGCTTGCCGTCGAATTCCTCAAGACCGTGGGAAACGATCTGGAAGCTCCCGCGGTGTCGCAGGCGCCGGTCATCGCCGATGTGTTGGGTGTATTGCGCGGGGCGCAAGGCGTTCAAATCGCCCGCATGTCTGGCAGCGGCGCGACATGCTTCGGGTTGTTTGCGGATGCCACTGCCGTGCAAGCCGCCGCTGCGCAGATTGCGCGCGACCATCCGAACTGGTGGGTTCGGGCAACCGTTCTCGCCAAAGCGGACGAAGCCTAGGATGCCCTGTCGATGCTGAAGTCTGCGACCTGCATCAGGCTAGTGCGAATGTCGCTGTCGGGTAAAACGCTTAGCGCGCCGCGCGCAGCATCGACATAACGCCGCGCCATGTCGCGCGTGTCGCCGATGGCGGCAGTATCTTCCACATAGGCGATGGCGCGCTTTAGATCGACTTCATGCTGCGGTCCGGTTTCGATGACACGCGTCCAGAAGGTGCGCGCTTCGTCGTCGGCGCGGCTGAAGGCGAGAATGACCGGTAGCGTGACCTTCGCCTCGCGGAAATCGTCGCCCACCGATTTGCCCATCTGCGCGGCGCGGCCGGAATAATCCAGCGCATCGTCCACCAGCTGGAAGGCGATGCCGAGATTGTAGCCGTAGGCCTTCAATCCTGCGATCTGATCGGCCGAAGCCCCTGCGAGCAGCGCGCCGGACTCGGCGGACGCCGAAAACAACGTTGCCGTCTTCGCCTCGATCACGCGCAGATAATCTGCTTCCGTGGTTTTGAGGTTGTTCGCGGATTTCAGCTGCAGCACTTCGCCTTCGGCGATGATCGCAGACGCGCCAGCAAGAACATTCAGCACGTCCATCTTGCCGGTCTCGACCATAAACTGGAACGCGCGGCTGAACAGGAAATCGCCGACGAGGATAGACGGCTTGTTGCCCCAGACTAGATTGGCCGCAAGCTTGCCGCGGCGCAGTTCGCTGGCATCCACAACGTCGTCATGCAGCAGAGTGGCAGTGTGGATGAATTCGACAGCAGCGGCCAGCTTGACGTGCTTGTCGCCGCCATAGCCGCACATGCGCGCGGCGGCGAGGGTGAGGAGCGGACGCAGGCGCTTGCCGCCCGAATCGATCAGGTGCTTCGCGAGGTCCGGAATTAGGCTGACGGCGCTACCCAATCGCTCATGGATCGCGCGGTCCGTGGCCGTCATGTCCTGCGCCACGAGGGCGTGAAGACGATCCACGGGGGACAACGTGGTATCCGGAACCTTTAATGCCTCGGCCGTGCTCATGTGCGCTCGTCGTCCAAAAGCCTTGCCGTGTGCCCCGTTGCTAAGTGACATTTAGGGAGCCGCACCAAGGCGGGTCAAGGACGGCCGGTTGCATTGCAGCCGGGTGTTGCAGAATGGGCAGGGACGTGCGGGAAATCCTCAAGACCAACAATCCGGTGGAATTGAATTTTGCACAGGCGGTTCTGAAAGATGCCGGGATCGATGCGGTGGTGTTCGACACCAATATGAGCGTGCTGGACGGCAGCATGGTCATTTTGCCGCAACGGCTCATGGTGGCGAACGAGGACGAAACCCGCGCGCGGGTGCTGCTGAAAGAGGCATTCGCCGCGCCATCGCCGCTCACATGAGCGTGACCACGGACAAGTTCATCGGCGGGCGCGTGATCGTGCGCCAGATGGAGAGTGGATTTCGCTCCGGCCTCGACGCCGTGATGCTCGCCGCGTCGGTACCCGCGAAAGAGGGCGAGGAGGTTCTCGAACTAGGCGCAGGTGCAGGTGCCGCAAGCCTGTGCCTCGCGTGGCGCACGAATTGTTCCGTTTTCGGAATCGAGATCGATCCGGCACTGGCGGCGCTGGCGGATGAGAACGCGGCGGAGAATGATCTGTCCGCTCGCGTGCGCTTCATTGCGGGCGATGTTCTGAATACGCCGGCCGAGCTGCGCCGCAGCTTCGAGCATGTGATGTGCAATCCGCCGTTCCATGATGAGGACGGGCTGACGTCTCCGGACGCGGGCAGGGCGCTTGCGCTACAGGACTGCGGTACACTGGCCGATTGGCTGACGGCCGGCATAAAGCGCGTCGTCTCGAATGGCACGCTCACCGTAATTTTGCGCGCCGACCGCTTGGGCGAAGCGCTCGCGGCATTGGGTGATCGTGGCGTTTTGGTTTTTCCCTTGTGGCCGCGCAAGGACGAGCCGGCGAAGCGGATTCTCATTCGCGCGGTGAAAGGCTCGCGCACGCCGTTCGCGATACTCCCCGGTCTCGTGCTGCATGAAAGCGGCAATGCTTACACCCGCGCCGCCAATGCAATTCTGCGCGGCGGCGCTGCTCTGGAAATCAGCGCAAAATAGTCAGCGCTTATAGACCAGGAGAAAACTGCCCGGCGTGATCCCTCGGCTGG
>DASXHQ010000142.1:0-6589 GCA_036488415.1 Rhizomicrobium sp. | reverse complement strand
GACCCCTCCCCGAAAAATTCTGCGCGCTCGCTTCGCTCCGCTGCTCGAATTTGTCGACCCTCCCTCAAGGGGAGGGTGGATTCGAGCTTCGCGGCCTCCGCATTCATTCGCGCCGCTTCGGCCTTTAGCTGCGTGGCTTTGGCATCTTTCATCGCGGCGATGGCGTGATAGTGCGCGATCAGCCGCTTCATCTGGACAATGCTGGCGCGCACGGCTTTGCGCCGCGCCCGCGCTTCGCGGGTGTAGAGACCGGTGGTCAGCCGGTTTTTGTTGCCGAACGGAGCGCCGCGCTTGCGAGGCGGCGGATTGCCTGCGTTTTTCGAATTGAAGTCAGAAAATCGGACCTCCGACTCATTCCCGGATTCGCCATGGCCAGAATTGAAGTCAAAATTTTCACGCTCAATAATCATCGTTGAGATCCGGGTTATAGAGACCATCCTCGTCGTGGTTGCGGACGGGACGATATTCGCGTTCTTCGCGCGCCCGCCGGTTGTGCGCGTTGTGCCGGTATACGGCGTTGTTGCGCCGGGCCTGTGCCTCTTCGATGCGCATGTTCGCGATGCGGACACGCGTGTCGGAATCGGCGGCGCGCGCCAGCGCGGACATGAGCTGTGCAGTCGTGGAGCCGAGACGCGCGGCGGCGAGGGCCGAGTCCGTTTGCGCGCGCGCCGTTTCATCGGGATTTCGCGCGACCCGCGACACGTCCCCGATCAACCCCGCGCAACTGCGCAGCGCCTCGCGCAACATGGTGGTGGCGGGGACAATGTCCTGCTCCATCACCTCTTCGATCGTCCGCCCGGGAGGGCTGGACGGGTCCGCCGGGCCATTACCGGCATGGGCTTGGTTCTCTTCCATGTTGGAACATATAGAGAACATAAGGATGGAATGCAAGTGGAAATATGCTAAAAATGATAAGTCCTTGGAAATTATATGGTTTTGTTCCTAAAAATAGAGTTAGCCGACCGAAATTATGGTTCATAGAACGATAGTTCTTAGTGTTACGGATGAGGCAATGGCAAGGAAGGCGTTTTGCAGGAGATTGACGAATGAAAAAGACACGGAAGGCGGCGCTCACGGATGCGCTGCTGGAAACGGCGGACGATATGCGGCGCACGGGAATCCTCACACAGCAGGCCCATGCGAAAATCACCAAGCGGCATCTGGGTGAAGACGCCGGTGTGGCGCGTCCTGTTTCGGCGAATGACATTCGCGTCATGCGCAAGCGTTCGCGCATGAGCCAGGCGGTGTTCGCTCGTTATCTGAACGTCAGCACCGGATATGTGTCGCACCTGGAACGCGGCACGAAAGAACCGGCGGGCCCCACTCTGGTGCTTTTGAACATAATCCAGCGCAAAGGCATCGAAGCGCTTTTATGAACGCTTGCTCAGTCAGGGCATCGCGATATTCGAACTCCACCAGATAAACCTTCTCACCCGGTCCGTGCTTGGCCATCTTCAATAGATCGACGACGCCGGCGAAGCCGGAGCGGTGGGCGAGGGCGGGGGTGATGTGGTCCAGCGTGATTTCGCGGATCGATGTCACTTCGACGAAGCCATGCCCCAGCGCATAGCGGCCGCCGACTTTCACATGCGGGCGTTGCCAGATGCGGACGCTGCAGGTGATCTCACCGCGCATGATTGGCTCGCGCAGGCGCTTGGCGAACATCATATGCCGTCTCTCCGGAGCGGAAAATTACCAGTCTTTCCGCTTCTGGCCAGGCGGATGCGCTGCGTCGTTAAGGCTTTCTCTATGCCTTGGGGCGCTTTGATAGCGCGAGCCCGATGGACCCGACGCCGATGAACGCGACCGCGCAGAAGTTCCTGGAAGACTGGGTGCGCGAGCGCGTGGCCGGCGTGCCGTATTCGGAGCAGAAGCGGCAGGCAAACGATACCTATGCGCCGGCCTGCATCGGCGCCGCCGCGCGCGTGGGCATCACGCGGCGCGAGATCATGGAAGCGGCGGGCGGCAATCTCGCCGACTATCTGGAAGTCGCCATCGAAGACAAATGGGACGAGACCGTGCGCAAGAACCGCCCGGCGAGCTAATCTTCCACCGGTATCTCTCCGGGCCGCGATGCGCTTGCGATGATCTCTTCCCAGGACCGTCCCTTTCCCCGCAGATAATCCACTGTCGGTCCCAGCGGATCACTATAAACGGCGACGGTGTGCGCGAAGATGCGCGTGCGCAGAGGCTCCGGCGTCATCTCCTTGTAGTGCGCGGCCAGCGCGCGGCGCTCGGCCACCACCGTGCGGGCGATGGTTTCCGCATCGGCCCCGTCACGACGCATCCGCTCCGCAACGGCGGCCAGATCGCGCACGCGTTTTTCATATTCGGCGCGCAATCAATCGCCTTTCACACAGGCGAGCTCGTTGCCGGAAGGGTCCTTGAAGTGGAAACGCCGCCCGCCCGGAAATTGGAAGATGGGCTTGGTGATCGTGGCGCCGGCTTTCTGTACCGCGGCGTGCGCGTCTTCCAGATCCTCGACATCGACCACCACCAGCGGCGCGGCGGTGGCTTCGGGCATGTCGCCCTGCAGGCCAATATCGACATCGCCGGTCATCGTGGCGGCATAGGTTGGACCAAAATCCGTGAGCGACCAGTTGAAAGCTTTTTTGTAGAAGTCCTTCGCCGCGGCAAAGTTCTTCGATGGCAGTTCAACGTAATTGATGCGCGCCATATCTCAATCCTTCCATCCGATATCGTCATGGCCGCCCTCGTGGCGGCCATCCATTTTCCAGAGGCCATTGGTCCGTGTTCATGGATGGCCGGGACAAGCCCGGCCATGACGAGTGTAGAAAGGGATATCGTCAAAGCGCGCCTAATGCACGCTGCTGCCATTTTCGGTTATTGCGCTTGCAGGCAGTTGTTCAGGAAATCCCGGTGCGTCTGCGATCCGGTGGGCGTGATCTTCTTCTGCGCCAGCCATTTGGATTCGCAAGCCTGCTTCTTCTCGGCCTGATTCAGTTTTGCCGGCGGAACCGGTTTGGTGGCGCTCATCGGCGCTGCGGTGGGGCCGTTCTCCAGACAGGTCTTGAGATAATCGCTGTAGGTCGTCTTCGCCTTTTCGGTGAGGGCCATCGAATCCCACGATGTCTTGCACGCGGCCGGGTTGCCGGGTTCCGTCGCGGCTTCGGCCGCCAATACAACAAACCCCAATGCCAACACGCCACCCATGATAGCGCGCATGTGTTCCTCCACTGTCTGAGATAAAAACGCGTGGAACCGCGATGTGTTCAAGGTTGCAAAGCAAAGCGGCCCGGAGTTGCCTCCGGGCCGTTCCGCACCCTCCATGAACTTGGCTCTTATTTCGCGCTCTTCACTTCGCCGCTGCCCATGATCGTCTGGCTGATATGCGGGTTGCCGCCATAGACGACGGAGCCCGAGCCCGCGATCTCGACATCCAGATCGCGCTCGGCATTCACATGCACCTTGCCGCTGCCGTGGATCGACACATCGGTACTGGCGGCGGGCATGGCCATCAGATCGACATTGCCGCTGCCGTTGATCTCGATGGCGAGCTTGGGCTGTTGCGGGAAGCCGCCTTGCGTGTCGATCTTGCCGCTGCCGTCGATCTCCACGCCCGAAAGCGCCGGCGTGGTGATCTCGACATTGAGCTCATAGCCCGTGGGGCAGGAGCTGTTCCAACCGAACCAGCCCTTGCCGGGACAGGATTTGAAGACAAGATCGCCATCCTTGACGTAGATCTTGGTGTTGTCGGTATCGCCCTGCTTCAGCACCACGCGCTGCTGCGCGCCGTGCACGAAAGTGACATGGCCCATGCCTTCGATGGACACGGAATGAAAAGCGCCGACCGGAACGGTGGTGTCCGCCGACGCCGCGCCCGTGGCGAGGGCGAACGCGGTTGCGAGAAGAAGAATTTTCCGCATGACGTGTTCCCTGTTCAATCTTCGCTGTGGACGTTACCACCATCTTCGGCAACGAGGCTGCTGATCGTGGGATTGCCCCAATAGTCGATATTGCCGCCATCATCGGCGCGCGCCTGCATCGACTTCAACGGGTGAATCTTGAGATTGCCCCCGTCGCTAGCCTTGGCGCTGATATTGGCCGCCGCCAGACCGCGCGCGTCGATATTGCCACCGTCCGTGGCTTTCACCGCCAGATCGCGCTGGCCGGGGAACGAGCCCTGCGTCTCGATGTAAGCACCGTCCGAAGCTTCAATGGCGTTGATCGCGGGCATCACCACTTCGACCTTGAATTTATAATAGTGCGGACAATGCCAGCCCTGACAGGTGACGAGGTGCAGCACGCCTTCGCGCACTTCAAAGCGCGAATATTCGGTCGAGCCTTCGATCATCGTGACCTGCTGACGATCGCCGTGACGGACAATAACGTGCGCGCCGTCGGACGCTTCGACGGCATGGAACGGTCCGACCGGGATCACTTGCCCGGCAACCGCAGGCGTCGCGAGCACGATGGCCGCCAATGCGATTGCGAATTTCATCTCTTAGCTCCCCTGCCGCACGTCGCCACCGCCGGAAACGGCGGAGCGGACCTTCGGATTGCCCCAGTATTCGATCAATCCGCCGCCGCTGACCGCAGCATGCAGGTCGCCGGCCGCATAGACCTTGATCTTGCCCCCACCATTCACCGCGGCGTTGACAGAGTCCGCACGGACGGCGCGCATGTCGATGGTTCCGCCGCCGTTCACGGCCGCGCCGACGCGATGCGACGAAAAATCAGACGTGGCCACGATGTCGCCGCCACCGTCGACGGCGACGCCGTGAATGTCCGGTGTCGCGATGTCGATCCGCAGATCATATTCGCCGTTCGGGCAGGAATTATTGCAGGCATCGATGACGAGCGTGCCGTCCCTGTCGATGGTGAAGCTGGTGTAGCGCGTGCTGCCCGCGTTGAGCGTGACGCGCTGCTGGTCGCCTTGATGGATCGTGACCTGTCCGCCGCCGCGCAATTGCACGGTGCGGAACGGGCCGACGTTGAGCGTCTCGCCGGCTAGGGCGGATGTCGCGAACAATGTTGCTGCTGATGCGAGAAGAAGAAGAGATTTCATGAGGGGCCTCCGGACTTTATCTGGGAAAGCCTACAGCCGGTGTCACTAGTTTGATCCCATAACAAAACCGGGCGTGAGGCATGATATGGGCGGCAGTCCGCCGAGAACCGCCCTTTTCCAACGATCGCTAGTGACGATCCTTCATTGCGCCGAGCTTCGCGGCGAGTTTGCCGAGTTCCGCGTCATTGGGCGCCGCACGTTGGGCGGACTGGACTTGCTGGATCGAGGCGCCGAGTGAGTCGGGATAGTCCTTAAAGTTGATGGCGAACATCAGAAACGCATCGTCATAAGATTTACGAGCAAGAAAAGCTTGTCCCGCGTTCTCCATAGCGTCTTGCGTGGAGGCGCCGGCCCAGTCCGGATCGTTCTTGCGCTGATAATAGAGGCGAACGATGGACGGAGCTCCGCCACCGGCTTCAATGAGCTTTTTCACTATGCCGGAAAAATCCTGCACCTCGGGAAAGCTGAGCGCCGCTGCCACGGCGGGGTCGCGTCCAGCGAAATAATCCGCGGATGAGACGGGCGCCCGAATGTCAGGCGCAATCCACGGCCGCGTAAGGTTCGTGGTCCAGTCACGCCAATAGATCGTCGATATTCGGGCGACCAGCCCGCTGTTCGGCAGCGTGACTCGCTTTGGATCACCCCAGGAATTGGGGGCGCCCGCGGTCGGCTCGCCGATGAATATCGCGTTGGAGAGCCGCTCCAGATCGCTTGCAGAATTCACGGCAGCCGAAAACGTCCCGCGATTTATGAGAACGAACAATGCGCCCGGCCGGTTGACCTTTTCGTTGCGCACGATCTCCAGCAAAAGCGCCCTAAATTTCTGATTGTCGCCGCCATGGCAATCGCGAAAATCGATGACGGTTCGTTGCACGTTGTGCTTGCCGGCGAGCTCGCCAAGCCTGGCGGCAAACTGGGCTACAGTTTCATTCGGCGCGTCCTGGATGACATGGATCCGCGCCAGCAGTGTGCGCGATGCGGGCTCATATTCCGCCGAGAGGTTCGGCGCTCGGTCGTCGACCCTTATCCAGGACGCGAGGCTGTCCGTGGAGAGGGGTGCAAGGACCACATTGGATGCGCTCGAAGTGTTGGATTGGAGCGAAAGCGTAACACTCGAACTGTCGTCCGCGACATGAACGCTGCTCAGAATCTCCGGCGTTGCGACGAAGTCGGGCGCGATCAGCATCGCGCCCATGTCGTTGTCGCGATTGATGACGGGCCGCACGGCATTCAGCGCGGTTTGCGCGGGCTTGTCTGCGATCTGCACGACCCTGCTGCCGATGAGGGACCGGTATTCGGGTGTCGCGGCGATGACGAACAGCCCGTCCGAAAACTGATAAAACCGCACGGGCAATCGATGAAACGCCAGCGCGGGATATTCGGAGGGCACGATCTCGACAACATCGGACATCGGGTCCGGAAGGCCGGGCAGGCTGAGGCGCGAATGTCCTTCACTCAGCGTCGCGACGAGTTCGGCCAAATCTACTTCGATCTGATGATCGGTCAGGCTTGGAATGCTGCCGTCGAGTTTCGCGACCGCGGCGTCGAACTGCGATTGCG
>DASXHQ010000099.1:0-13386 GCA_036488415.1 Rhizomicrobium sp. | reverse complement strand
CTGCCGCCGGTACTGAAGCGTCTTGCATGACCATCGAAAGCCCCTTCGTGACCGGCTTTACGCTGAGCGTTGATCAAGGCGCAATCTTGACCGCGCAAAGGCATGCTCGCGTCAAAGGCAAGGAAATTTAAGCCAGATTGATCTGTTCAAACATCCAGCCGATTTCGACCGGCTCGTTCCGGACCGTCCCCAAAAGAACGACCTGCTCGGCTTTGCGCACCATGTCGGCGCCGAGATAGACGCTCTCTTCGATTGAGATCTGCGCCCCGCCGCAGCGGAAGCGCCAGCCGTCGCCATTGGGCAGTTTCAGCAGAACGCTGCCACCCTGGCTGGGCGACACGCGCACATCCGGATGGATGTGAAAGCGAACGGCAAACGGTACGCCGTCGCGCGGCCGGCGCGCATTTCCTTTTGGCACCAGCCGATCCACGCCGCTCAGCGAGAGACCGTTCGGCGAAAGGGACAATGTACGCTCGTGCGCCACGCCGAATTCATGGACATAGGCGTCGTGCCGCGCCTCTACGATGGCGCCTTGCGGCGTTTCCCGGCGGCTGGTTTCCACCGCGAACAGTTCAGCCACCAGCCGCGGGCCGAGCAGGTCCCGCGCAAAGCCCTCATTGATCACACCGGCATAAGAGGTGTCGTTGATCGTCACGGTGGAATGCGCAGCCGTTGCGCGCAGTGCGGTGTCCCAGCGCGGATTGCGCGACCCTGCCGCGCCGCAATTGACGACCACACGATGTGGTCCGTGACTGAGTTCGAACGATAATGCGCCAGCATGCGCGACATTGGCGTGAATGCCTTCGGGCGGCTTGCCGCAATCCATGATCGCAAGCGTTTTGGCAGCCGCCATGCGCTGATAGCCGGAATGCGGCGCGTGGGCGAAGGGCTGCCCGCGAACTTCATCGCGTGCCAACAAGGCCGCGATCATGCGCGCATCGCTCTCGCGCCCGCCGTTGAAAAGCGCCAGCGCGCCATCGCTGTGGCGGAAGAAGCGCAGCATCGGCGCGATCCGATCGTGCGCGCTGCGGATCGGTTGCGGGACGTCGTGATCGATGGCCTGCAGCGCATCCATCACCATCACCAGATGACGATAGGTATGCGCCAGCGCTTCTGGGGATCGGGAAATGTGCCCGCCATCGGGAAGGATCTGGCGCGCCAGTTCTTCCTCGAGCCTTTGTAGTCCCAGAGCCAGACGCCTTGGACTGTCCTCGAGACATGCACCGGCCAAGGCTTGCGCGGCGGCCACCTCCAGCCGCGGAAGGCCATCGGGCGCCTCCATGCCGATTCGCGTCAGCAGCTTGGCCTGTTCGCGCAGACTCACGAACATCTTCGATCGCCAGAGCATATCGGAATTGGAGAGCACGAAGCGTCCATGCGCGAAGATATGCGCCAGCCGCCGCGCAATGGCCTGAGGCAGCATCGCGGGTTCGGAGTAGCGACTGTTCCGCGCGATCCATTGCGCGATCAGGTCCTTCGCCAAGTCACGTGAGGCGTCGCCGCCGGCCGAGGCCAGCGCCGGAAGCCAGACAAACTCGTTGAGACTCTTCTTCCATCCAGCCGAAGGCGCCGGAATGTCGAATATGCTTTTTCCCGCAGCATCAACGGTTTCGCCGGCGAATCTGAAGCGTCCCTTCAACATCGCATCGGCATCTTCCAGTCGCCGCGGCAATGCGTCGAAAGGATAAAAGACCACGTGATCCGGAAGCTTGCCTTTGAGCAAGCGGCGGTAGAACCAGTTGCGCCGGCGCATGACGCGGAGCGGCGTCATCAGCCGGTGCCAGAACGCCCGCAGGATTTCGGGCAGAAGACTGAACGGAACCGGTCGTCCGCGCCCCGCCACCCGCGTCAACCTCGGAGCGCTGCAATGTTCGCTGCATAGTGTTCCGGTCCGCCTTTGAACACGGCGGTTCCGGCGACAAGAACATTAGCTCCGGCAGATACTGCCATCTTCGCGGTTTCCGGATTGATGCCGCCATCGACTTCAAGATCGATGTGACGGCCCGATTTGGCGATCCGGTTTGCGGCGGCTTCGATTTTCTTAAGCTGGCTGGTGATAAAACTCTGGCCACCGAAGCCGGGATTGACCGACATGATGAGCACCAGATCGACGAGGTCGAGCACGTTATCGATCGCGTCGATTGGCGTGCCGGGATTGAGAACGACGCCCGGCCTTTTTCCGAGGCTGCGGATCAGTTGAAGCGTGCGATGGATGTGGGGACCGGCTTCGGGATGCACGGTCAGGCCGTCCGCGCCAGCATTCGCGAAGTCCTCGATATAAAGATCGACGGGCGAGACCATCAGATGCACGTCGAGCGGCTTTTTTGCGTAGGGCTTCAGCGCCTTCACAACCGCAGGACCGATGGTGATGTTGGGGACGAAATGGCCGTCCATCACATCGACATGGATGAGATCCGCGCCGGCCTTCTCAATGGCTTCGACTTCCGCGCCCAAGCGCGCAAAGTCCGCCGACAGGATGGAAGACGCGATGCGGACCGGTGTTGCCATAGCGCCGATTAAGTGACGGATTCTGCGTGGTCCCGCAAGGAAAAGCGCCCTTCCGTCCCCAACAACGCCAGCGCGAAAACCGGCAGCCAGACGAGCCGCGATTGGTAGCGGTCATGCGGGTTGGAAAGCGCCCCGCAGATCAGCGCATTGCCGAGCAACGCAGCCATCGTAAAGCCCAGAAAGATCGCCGAGTTCCAGCGCCGCCGCCGGACCATCATCAGAAAAGCGGCAACAGTGCCAATTTGCGCGAGCGCCGCCACCGGCCAATGCACATCGTTCACATAATGGAACCGGATTTTGCCTTCCTGCTGACGCGCATGCATGTACGACGCCATCTGAGTCGGGATGAATTTTGCAAGATTGCTATGGATCGCCCACTCCTGCGGCTCGATCTGGTCCCCCGTGCGGAAATCGAGCAGCTGCTCGGCGGTATCATTGATCGTTGAACGCAGAAATGCGCCCGGATAGCGAACGAGAATATCGTCGACGATGCGTTGCGACTCCGCTGCCGTGCCCGCGAAGTGACCAAGCGCCACAAAGGGACTGCCTGGAAACCAGAGCCAGCGCTCCGCGGTCTTGGGCAACTCACCCTTGTAGGCGCAAAGCCGATAGGCGGATTGCGGGCAGGTATCGTCCAAGAGCCTATCGACCAGCCCATCCTGCAACATGCTCGCGAAAACAAACACGCCGCCTGCGCGATTGAAAAATATCTTTCCCGTCAGCGAATAATTGGCTGCGAACGTCATGATGGCGGCGAGCGCGGCGCTCATCAGCGGCAGCGCAAGGCTTGAGAGTTGCAGTCCCGCCGCGCCGTGACGCGCGATACTGATGATCTTGAATATCGCAACGATCAGTACCAACCCGACAATGAGCAGAATGTGGGACGGATGCGTTGCGGCGGCGAAGCCCGTGGTTAAAAAAATCGCAATTGTCCGCGGTATGCCCAGATCACGCGAATGAAATGCCAGCAGATAGGTGCAAAGAACGGTGAGCGCGGTGAAGCAATCCGGCTCGATTTGTCCCGCGTACCAGGGCAATCCCGTCAACACGACAAGCGCAACAGCCACACCGGCGAACGCGGCGATACCCATTTTCGGCGCCACGCAGCGCGCCGTTTCCACGATCACGAATGCGGTCAGAACGGCCTGTATGATCGCGATCAGCCAGAGGCTCCTGCTGCCGCCGCCGTAACTGAGAAACAGGGAGTAGACAGGGGAGCGTTCGACGACGAAATGACGCCCCAATCCCTGCAGGATGTAGGCGCCAGTATCGTAATAGATGATCGGAAAGCCGTTCCAGATCGCAACGCTGAGAAACAGCGGGACGAGCAGGACAATGGCAAATGCTTCCATCAGCGGGTCGGCAATGGGCAACCGCAGGGCGCGAAGCACGCTCTCCTGCGTCAGTTCCCCACGCACGCTGTTTCTCCGGCGTCAGCCTTGGAAGAATATCTCGGCGCGGCGATTGCCGCCTTCGCCTTGCGTGGAGGCATCGTAAACCGGCTGCGAGTCACCGACCGCGTCGACGAGTATCTTGTTCGCCGGAACGCCATCCTTGATCAGCTCGCGCATAACGGCGGTGGCTCGCGCCTGCGAACGCTCGAAATTGATCTGCAGCCGCCGCGCTTCGGAAACCTTTGTCGAAGCAATGGCAGCGTGTCCGACAACGCGGATATAGCCCGTGCCACCGCGTGCGTTGTACGCTTGGGCAGCGGACTGCACTTGCGCCTTTGCTTCGGCTCCCAAAATGGTGGCGGCTGGCGGGAACATAACAACCGCCGCAGGCGGCAGCCCCTGCGCGTTCGAGTAGGCAGCGGAGGGCGCCACCGCGCCACCCTGCAAGGCGTCGAAATTGGCCACGACAGCGCCGCTCATCTGCTCAGGACCGCCCATCGCACGCGTCGACCGCGAAGCTGGCGCTGCCGGGACAGCGGGACCGCCGCTGCCGATGGAAGGCGCGCCCGAAAGCCCGGCTGCGCCGCTCATCGAGGCCGTCTGCTGATAGCGCGCCATAATCGGCATGGGGACGAACTGTGCGACCGAAGCGTCCAGTGGCGGCGCTTTGGAAGGTTGGAAGCCCAGCGCTGCATCGCTCATGGAAACCGATTGTGCACCATTCACCGTGCTGGCAGGCACGGCGGGAAGCCCGCCGGACGGTGCCGGAGCGGGGCTGCTGGCCACCACTGCGGTTGGTGCCGGAGCGGGTGCCGAGGCTGGCGCTGCAGCGGTTGTCGCGGCGGGCGCAGTCGAAGAGGCCGCGCTGCTCGAACTTGAATCGGAGGATGGGGCGGATTCGGAGTCAGAATCAGATGATGGCGAAGACTTAGAGCCGGTATCGACTTCGGCTACGTCGTCCGCCGGAGGTGTGGCGCTCGGCGGCGCGGCGGCGGGCTCGGTGCCTGCACGCAGGGCATCGGCGCTGTAATTCTGGCGTGCACGATCCGCTGCCAGCGAATCGGCTACCTTCTTCTGGTCATCGGCGGTCGAAGGCGCAGCAGGACGATCCGGCGTATCGGCGAGGTCGGGGAATTGGCCGTTGTTCGCAGTCGTGTCGGCTGGCGCGGCACTCTGGTCCGATGGCAATGCAGCTGTATCGGATGAGTCGGAATCTCCACCCATCCAGTCGGGAATTACGGAACAGGCGCCCAAAGTCGCCGCAATCGCGACCACCGCGCCAAGCTGCATCAGTTTTCTGGCCAGGCCGCCAAGCGAGACTTGCATAAGACCTCCAACCACCCGGCATTCCGCAGGTTCGGAACGGCGCAGGCACCCTCGATTCTCTATACAGGCCCCTCCCCCCGCTTCCAAGCGAAAGTCCGAACAAAATCAACGCCCCGTGTGATTATTCTGTTGAGGGCGGCGAACATCGTTCACCTTGCCGTTCTGTGACACCGCAAGGTATCAAGGCTGGGTCTAGGGAACAGAAAATGGCCAGATCAAAAGACGGCCCACCGCCCTCACCAACTGAGTCGCAAGAGGCCGTCGAGGCATACAAAATCGGCGATCCGGGCGTATTTGCGCGCAATATGGTGCAGGTGGGCATCCAGTCGCAGCAACTGCTGACGGATTTTCTGCGGCGCCAAGCCTCTAAAGCGGGCAGCGGCGAACCGCTCGACCCTCTCAACATTACCGGCGCGTTCACAGAACTGCTGCGCGGCATGATCGCCGATCCTTCGGCGGTCATGGAGGCCCAGTTTCAACTCTGGCGCGATTATATGGGCCTGTGGGAACGCACCGCGCGCCGGATGATGGGCGGCGAACCGGAGCCGGGCATTGAGCCTGCGCGAGGCGACAAGCGATTCCGCGACAAGGACTGGCAGGAAAATCAGGTTTTCGATTTTATCAAGCAGAGCTATCTGCTGACCGCGAACTGGATGCAGGAAACGGTCGCGAAGGCGGATGACAAGCTCGATCCCAAAACCAAGAAGCGCATCGAGTTTTATACCAAGCAGTTCGCCGACGCGGTCGCGCCGACCAATTTCGTCTTCACCAATCCTGAAGTGCTACGCACCACATTGCAAAGCAATGGCGAGAACTTGGTGAAGGGCCTCAACAATCTTCTGGAGGATCTGGATCGGGGTGGCGGTCAACTCTCCATCCGCCAGTCCGCCGATGCCTTCAAGATCGGCGAAAACATCGCGACGGCGCCGGGCAAGGTCGTGTTCCGCAACGAGCTGATCGAGCTTCTGCAATTCGATCCCACGACCGAAGAGGTCTACAAGACACCGCTGCTGATCTTCCCGCCCTGGATCAACAAGTTTTACATCCTCGATCTTCGGCCCGAGAATTCCTTCATCCGCTGGGCAACGGCGCAAGGTTACACCGTGTTTGTCGCCTCTTGGGTGAACCCGGACAAAAAGCTCGCGAAAAAGACTTTTGAAGATTACATGCGCGAAGGCATTTTCGCCGGGCTAGATGCTGTCACCGCTGCGACAGGCGAAAAGAAGGTCAATTGCATCGGCTACTGTATCGGCGGCACGCTGTTGTCAGCCACCCTCGCCTATATGGCGGCGGAGAACGACGACCGCGTGAACAGTGCAACCTTCTTCGCCGCCCAGGCCGATTTCAGCGACGCGGGCGATCTGCAAGTCTTCATCGACGACGAGCAGCTCGAAGCGTTGAAGCAACAGATGGATGAGGCGGGCGGCGTGCTCGAAGGCGGCAAGATGGCCACGACCTTCAATATGCTGCGCGCCAACGATCTCATCTGGTCTTTCGTGGTGAGCAATTACCTGCTCGGCAAGGAGCCGGCGCCGTTCGACCTGCTCTACTGGAATTCCGACACCACGCGCATGCCGGAGGCGACGCATCTTTTTTATCTGCGCCAGTTCTACAAGAACAACTGCCTATCGCAGGGCAAGATGGTGATGGGCAAGCAGAAGCTCGATCTCTCGAAAGTGAAAATCCCTATCTATCTGCAAAGCGCGAAGGAAGATCACATCGCGCCGTTCCGCTCGGTCTACAAATCCACGAAGCTGTTCGGCGGACCGATCCGCTTCATCATCGCCGGCAGCGGCCACATCGCGGGTGTCGTCAATCCGCCTGCGGCAAAGAAATATCAGTATTGGACAAACGATACGTTCGGCATGACGCCCAATGGTAAAACGGGCAAGCCCTACCCAGCCAAGGTGGAAGACTGGCAAGCCGGCGCAAAGGAAACGCCCGGCTCCTGGTGGCCGGACTGGGACAAGTGGCTCTCGAAACTCTCCGGTCCAAAAGTGCCCGCACGCAAACCCGGCGATGGAAAACTCAAGGTGCTCGGCGATGCGCCGGGGACCTATGTCAAGGTCAAGGCGCAGTAACGGATGAATTTCGAGATTCTTGGCGATATTTCGCAGATCGAAACCATCGCCACTGCATCCGGCATTCGCGAAATTGGGCGCCTTCGCAAAATCTATGGCAGAGGCCGCTGGCGAAAGCGCAAAGGGATCGCACGCATCAGACTGACCGATGGCACATTCCATCTCGCCGAGTTACACTGGTATGAAGCTGGCGGGATTGGCCGCAAGGAATTCAAGATCAAACAACTGCTCTGATAGCGCAATGAAAACAGCCTCAAAACAAATGGTGGTGTGCATCGAGAATGAGGGCTATCCGGCCTCTCTCGAAAAGCGCAAAATTTATATCTCCCTTCGCGATACTGCCGCCGAAAAGCACGGCATGTTGCGCGTCACAGACGAGTCCGGTGAAGATTACCTCTATCCGAAAGCTTATTTTCGCGTGATCGACCTGCCGCAGACCGTAAAAAAGGCAGTTCTGGCCGCCGCTTGATCAGTCTTTCAGACTATCCTCAAGCAGCCGCACGAACTCCGCCTTCTGCTTGTCGTCGATCCAACGGACCACGGCCACAATGTCGTGCTGGTAGTCGATGAATACGACATTGTCGCCGTTGCCGAGAAACGTCACGCAATCCTCGCGCGCGGCCGGATACATTTTGCGGTCTGTGTTGAGGAACCAGTTCATGTAGCCATAGGTCGGTTCTTGTAGCGTCGGCGTGCGCGCCATCTTCACCCAGCGCTTTGACAATATCTGTTTGCCGCCCCAATCGCCGTTGTGCAGACCCAGCAGCCCCATGCGCGCCAGATCGCGCGCGGAGATGAACATGCCACCGCCCCAATGGCCGCCACCGGGTGGCACAGCGATGCGTTGGCCATCGATGGTGACGAAGGCGTTGTCGTAATGCTCCCAGTGCCAGCTATCCGAAGCGCCGATGGGGTCCATCACATATTGCTTGAGCACATCCGGTAGCGGACGCTTCCACAGATAGGTGAGCGCGAGCGCCAAGGCATTCACGCGAACGTCCGAATATTTCCACTCCTTGCCGACCGGCGGCGGGCCTTTCGCCAGTTCGGTCCACGGATGCTCGCCCGGACGGTCCGCCCACCACGGCTTGCCCCACATCGTGCCGATCCAGCCGGAGGTTTGCCGCAGCATCTCATCCCAGGTGATGGGCTGGTTGTGCGACACCGAAAAATCCGGCGTCGGCTGCACATAATCGATCACGCGGTCGTTCACGTCACGGATCATGTGCCTGTCGAACGCCACACCTGCCACAGAGGACAAAAACGTCTTCGTCGCCGAATGGGCCATATCCACGGCATGCGTATCGCCCCATTCCGCCACGATAAAGCCGTGCCGAATGACGATACCGTTGGCGGGCGCATGCACTGTCAGTGGCCCGATGGGATTGGAAAACGGTTCCTTGGCGAATTGCAGCGGGATGGTGATGCGTTGATCGCGCTGGTCGATGACGCCGTCCAGGTCGGGCGAGAGTTTCGTCTCATTCGCAACCGCAAAGCCGATGGCCGCCTTCAGCTTCGTGCCATCGAAACCTTCCTGCTTTGCAGTATGCGTAGCCCACTCGTCACCCGGCTGCGGCAGATAGTCAGCGGCAAGAGCAGGACCGCCGATCACAACGCCGAGCAAAGCTGCACATAGCAGGGTCTTTATCACACGAGCCCTTCGGTTTCCGGCAGGCCCAGCATGATGTTGAGGTTCTGAACCGCGGCCCCGCTCGCGCCCTTGCCAAGATTGTCGAGAACGGCGATCAAACGGGCCTGCTGCGTCTTGTCGTTGCCGAAGACGAACAGTTCCATGCCATTCGTCAATTTGAGGATTTCCGCGTCGATGGATTTTGATGGCATGAAATCTTCCAGCGCAAACGGCGCGACAGGCTTGCCAGTGCGCATGGCGATCATCGCTTCCATCACACGATCGAAAGAAGCGACCTGTACGAGCTTCTCGCCGAGATAGGTCTCGCCCAACGTCTTATAAAGATCGAACACAGTGGGCTTGCCGGGCAGCGCCCAAAGCTGCAGCGGCACTTCCACGATCATGCCGCGATAATAGCGCCCCACGCTCGGCGCAAAGACAGGCGAATGCGTCGTGCCTGCATGCACTTTCATCTCCGGCACATGCTTGTGCGCCAAGGTTAGCGCATAAGTCCGCATGGCGGTTTCGACATAGGCGGGCGAATCCTTGTTCTCGAATTCCTCGATCATCGCCTTGCCGCCGCCGGAATAACCGGACACAGCGTTCACCGTCAGCGGGAAATCCGGTGGGATGATTCCGGCGCGAACCAGCGGACGCACCAGCGCGAGATAACCGGTGGGATAGCACCCCGGATTCGCAACACGCGTAGACGCGGCAATCTTCGTCCGCTGGCCCTTCTCCAGTTCGGGGAACCCGTAGACCCAGCCAGGCGCAGTGCGATGCGCCGTCGAAGCATCGATGACGCGCACGTCATTGCGCTCGATCATGCCCACGGCTTCCTTCGCCGCCTCGTCCGGCAGGCAAAGGATCACCAGATCGCTTTCGTTCAGCGCCTCGCGACGCGCGCGCGCATCCTTCCGGTCGGCATCGAAAAGCCGCACAAGTTCCAGATCGCGCCGCCCTTCCAGCCGCTCGCGAATCTCAAGCCCGGTCGTTCCGGCCGCGCCGTCTATGAAAACCTTCGAAACCATGCCTCTGGTTATGCCCCGCTGCTGTGACCGGCCATCATTGACTTGTTTTAATACAGGGAATTAGCTGGTTTTCCACGCGCGAATCCGGCGCGGCGCTATGCGTCGCGGCCTTTCAGGGGGAAACAGCTATGGACCCGCAAGCGATCATCGATAATTTCCGCCGCAACATCACCGAACACTATTTCGACATGAACGGCCGCGTCCGCCGGCAGGAGTTCTGGTACTTCGTCATTGCTTGCATCGTTGTCGGCCTCATAGCGGCCATTCTCGACAGCGTCGTGCGCACCGGGCTGCTCACCGCGGTTGTCCGGCTGGCATTGATCCTCCCTCTTGCAGGCCTGGGCGCCCGCCGTCTTCAGGACACGGGCAAGGACGGCAAGCTCGTCTGGATCTGGGTGATCCTCGCGGTGATCAACAGCGCGATGGCGCTCCTCCTCGCTCTCATGGGTCCGATGGGGGCGCTCGGCTTCCTGTATTTCTTCTTTTCGATTGGCTGGCTGCTCAGCCTCGCCGAATTGGTGATCGCAGTCGTGTTGATCTACTTCTGGGCGCAGCCGGGAACAATCGGGCCGAACCAGTATGGCCCCGATCCAAAAGGCAACGTCGCTCCTGCTCCCGCCTGACGATCAATCCCAACTTCCGCCGCGCGGCGTGTAGAACGCAGCGTTCATGACGTAGTCGACTTTGTCCGGCGAGGGACCGAAGGGCAGATAGCAGGTCTCGAACCGGACAAAGCGCGCATTCGGCGCGTCACGGCCGACGACGCCGCGAAACGCATAAGGCCGGCGCATCGCGCAGACCATGTCATAGGACGATTTGAGGATTTTTCCGAAGCGGGGCGAAAGAGCCAGAGCATCGCTCATGCGCTTTCCCTGGAAATTCAGATCATATGCCTGGATGTGCGCCGCACCGATGACGCGAAATTCGTAGTCGTTCTCCTGCGGCAGGACGTGAACCAAGCTGACATTCGCAGCCGCGTTTCCGAGGTCGCGCATGACGATCTCGTTGCGTGTCGGCATCGTGCGCGCGCCACGCCAGCGGTCCCATGCTTCGTACACGGTGCGGACGCGCCCGCTCTCGATATCCGAGAACGCGATCGGCACGACTGAGCCCCTTTCCGGAAGAACCTCCTCCGAACGGCGTCTCTGGTGAATGTCAGATGCCGACATCATGCGGCGCACTCGTAGCGACGCTTAATCATTCGCCCCAACCGTTTCATGCCGTGTGAAGATGAAACTTTCAATTTGAACGAAATTGCTCAACGAAAAACGGCCCGGAGCGCTCCGGGCCGTTGTTTCTGCACATAAATTTCGGACTTAGCGCTTCGAGAACTGGAAGCTGCGGCGCGCCTTTGGGTGGCCGTACTTCTTGCGCTCGACAACGCGCGGATCGCGAGTAAGGAAACCGCCCGGCTTCAACGCCGCGCGCAGTGCAGGTTCATAAGCGACCAGCGCACGCGAAATGCCGTGACGCACAGCGCCTGCCTGGCCGGACAAACCGCCACCCTTCACCGTGACGATGACATCGAACTGGCCGTCGCGCGCCGCGGCGATCAGCGGCTGGCGCAGGATCATGCGCAGCACCGGCCGGGCGAAATAGATCACCTCTTCCTTGCCGTTGACCACGATCTTGCCGCGGCCCGGCTTGATCCAGACGCGCGCGATGGCGTTCTTGCGGCGGCCGGTGGCGTAGGCGCGGCCCTTGGAGTCGCGGTTGGCCTTGGGGGCCTCACCGGCCTCTTCGGTGCCGGCCGGCTTCGCCTTGATCAGCGTGGATTTCAGATCACTGAAATTCTTGACTTCCTCAGCCATGGATTAAGCCGCCTTCGATTTCTTGAAGTTGGAATTCTTGGGGTTCATCGCGGCAACATCCAGCGTTTCCGGCTGCTGCGCTTCGTGCTTGTGGTCGGTGCCCGCATAGACGCGCAGGTTCGACATCTGGCGCTTGCCGAGCGGACCCTTGGGCAGCATGCGCTCCACGGCCTTCTCGACGACGCGCTCCGGGTGCTTGCCCGCCATGATCGCACCGGCGGTGCGCTCCTTGATGCCGCCGATGTAACCGGTGTGATGGTAGTAGGTCTTCTGCTTGAGCTTGTCGCCCGTGAGCAGAATCTTGTCGGCGTTGATGACGATGACGTTGTCGCCGCAATCCATATGCGGGGTGAACGTGGGTTTGTGCTTTCCGCGCAGGCGCATGGCGATGACCGAGGCAAGACGGCCCACGACGAGCCCTTCGGCGTCGATCAGGACCCACTTCTTCTCGATCTCGGACGGCTTCGCCGAGTAGGTTTTCATGGCATGATGTCTCCGGACAAGGCGCGCGATGTACGGGAACGGCTCCGGCCGGTCAAGCAGAAAGCGCCATTTTTAGCAGCTTTCAGGGCGGCGGTATTATAATACCGTATCAATATGGCGAAATCCAAGACTTCCGGCGAAATCCGCGTGGGCATCGGAGGCTGGACCTTCGAACCCTGGCGCGGAGGCATGTTCTTTCCGGCCAAGCATCCCAAAACCCGCGAGCTGGAATATGCCAGCCGCAAGGTCACCACCATCGAGATCAACGGGACCTACTATTCCACCCAGAAGCCCGCGACCTTCCGCAAATGGCACGACGAAACGCCGGACGATTTCGTCTTTTCGGTGAAGGCCAACCGTTTCACCACCAACCGCAAGGTGCTGGCGGAGGCGAAGCCCTCCATCGACATGTTCCTGAATAGCGGCTTGAGCGAACTGAAGCACAAGCTCGGCCCGATCCTCTGGCAATTCGCACCGACTAAGAAATTCGATTCCGCGGATTTCGAAGGCTTTCTCGAACTTCTTCCGAAAACGCTGGACGGCCTGAATCTGCGCCACGCATTGGAAGTGCGCCATGAGAGCTTCGCGGTGCCGGAATTCGTGGCCCTCGCCCGCAAGCATGGCATCGCCATCGTCTATGCCCATCATGAGACCTATCCGGAGTTGGCGGATGTGACGGCAGACTTCGTCTACGCCCGCCTGCAACAAACCGCCGCGAAAGTGGAAACCGGATACACGACCGCCGAAATCAAGAAATGGGCGGCACGCGCCGCTGAATGGGCCGAGGGAAAAAACCCGAAGGAACTACCGACGGCGGGTAAACCCGCAAAAGCGGCGGCGACGGACGTCTTCGTCTATTTCATCTCCGGCGCCAAGGAGCGCAATCCGGCTGCGGCACAGGCACTTCTCAAGGAACTGAAAAAATAAACAAGCGAAAGCGCGCTCCGATTCCGGAACGCGCTTCCGCTCAGCAAAATGAAGTCACCAGTCGCGCTGCACGTTGTAGTAGGAATATGACTTCTCGCGGATGTCGCCGAAAGAGCCATCGCCCTTGGTGAGATCCGAGAGGTCATAGACTGGCGCCTTCTTGATCATGTCTTCCGACATCGGAACGACATAGCC